>CALHOI010000069.1 GCA_938035525.1 uncultured Granulosicoccaceae bacterium | reverse complement strand
GATGTTTGTCGCCTGCGAGACACACCGGTGATGACATTCATTAATAAGCTTGATCGCGAAGGCCGAGAACCGATCGAGCTCATGGACGAAGTCGAAAAAATGCTGAACATTCAATGTGCACCCATCACCTGGCCGATTGGTATGGGCAAGCGATTCAAGGGTGTTTACCATTTGCATCGCGATACCGTGCATTTCTATTCGCCAACCCATGGCGGCAAAGTGCAAGAGGGTGAAGTAGTAGAAGGTTTGGATAACCCAAAACTCGACGAAATCCTTGGCGATATGGCAGCAGAATTACGCGAAGAAATAGAACTGGTACAAGGTGCTTGTAACGAGTTTGATAAGGAAGCTTATTTAGCGGGTACCCTCACGCCGGTTTTTTTTGGATCGGCCATTAACAACTTTGGCGTTGCCGAACTGCTTGACGATTTTGTTGAACATGCGCCGGCACCGCAATCACGTCAAACGGTCAGCAGAGAAGTCATGCCAGAGGAAAAAGACTTCACCGGCTTTGCGTTTAAAATTCAGGCAAACATGGATCCGCAACACAGGGATCGCGTGGCGTTTGTACGCATTTGTTCTGGGCAATATTCCAAAGGCATGAAAGCCAGGCATGTGCGACTGGGTAAAGATGTGCGCTTTGCCGATGCGCTAACATTTATGGCATCAGACAGAGGGCATGTTGATGAAGCCTTCAGTGGCGATATTATCGGTATCCACAACCACGGCACAATAAGAATTGGTGATACGTTTACGGCCTCCGAGAATTTAATCTTTACCGGTATTCCCAACTTTGCCCCCGAGCTGTTTCGCCGCGCGGTGTTAAAAGATCCTCTTAAAATGAAAGCTTTGCAAAAAGGCCTTGGGCAGTTATGCGAGGAGGGCGCCACACAGTTGTTTAAGCCACTGGTCAGCAATGATCTTATTCTTGGTGCTGTCGGTGTACTGCAATTTGAAGTGGTTGCGCAACGCCTGCACGACGAATATAAAGTTGAGTGTCAATTTGAAGCCGTTGGTGTGCAACAAACGCGTTGGATAAAGTGTGAGGACGAAAAAATGCTTGCAGATCTGCGTCGAAAGCTTGACAGCAATCTGGCCATTGACCATGCCGACGAACTGGTTTACTTAGCACCTACACGTGTCAATTTGCAGATGACGCAAGAGCGCTGGCCAGACGTGGAATTTTTATCGACTCGAGAGCAAGTGTTCAACTAAAGTTTAGCCATAGCAGCGTTTTGGTCCAAATGGACCAGATTTAGTGCTTTTCGTTTGTTGTTATTTTACAACTCGTATGACAAACTATTCTGGTGAGTTAGCGTTCAACAACACAGACATCAGGATGGTAAATATGAAAAAGTTAGGTACTCTTATTTTTGTTTTGGCAGGCTTTGCAGCTCAATCTGCAACGGCTGATGTTTTTGGGCTTGCCAATGGTCGTAGCGCCAATATGGACAACATGGCAGACATGTCAGTTGAAGCTGGCGCAACCGTTGGTGGAGACTACACAACGTTTGGCGCGCGCTTTAACTATAAAGTCAACACTGACATCATGGTCTTTGGCGATGTAGCACAAACGACTGTCGACGCCGGTTTTGGAGATGACCCAAGTGGATTGGCTTTTGGTGGTGGTGCTTTCTACTACCTGCGCAATGTGCAGCTGCTCGAGAATACCAGCACCGCCGTAAAAGGGTCGTACCACATCGCGTCTCTGGAGGTTAGCAGCGTTGATGTTGACTACACCGAACTGGCCGTTGAAGGCCTGGTCAGCGGAGACCAGCTAGCTACCACCGATTTTGCGTGGTACGGCAACGTCGGTATACATATCCTAACTTTCGAAGTAGGTTCGATCGATGATAGCGACACAGAGTTTGTTTTTGGTGGCGGTATCATTGGTCAGGTAAGCGCAGGCGAGTGGTTTGCTGGCGTTGATTTTATTGATGGGTTGCAATTTGTTGGTGGCTTTCGCTACAACCTGTAATTCACACGTTACTTAAATATACCTGTCCTCGAGGGTTCTCCTCGAGGACAACAGACCGAAGGGTCCCGCTATTCAGTGTTCGCTTCCCGCTCTCATTAGTGGGACTAATGGGCATGGGTTTAAAGCGTCTCGATTTTTCATCAATTAAGTCATTTTTGGCGATGGTATACTGGCACGCTTAGCAGGTAACTACCAAACTTGGTTGGCTTAATGACCACGCAAACAGATGTAGTAATCATAGGCGCAGGCCCGGTTGGTTTGTTTCAGGTCTTCGAGCTTGGGCTGCAAGGGCTCTCCTCACTAATCATCGATGCTCTGCCAGACCCTGGTGGTCAATGCATCGAGCTTTACCCCGATAAGCCTATCTACGATATTCCGGCCGTTCCCGTGTGCACGGGTAAGGAGCTTATCGATAAGCTGCTAGACCAAATTGCTCCGTTCGAGGCACCCATTTACTCTGATCAAACCGTTGATACCGTGACAAGGCAAGATGATGGCACCTTCATTATTGAAACATCCAAAGCCTTAAAGGTGCAGTGTCGAGCCATTGTCATTGCTGCTGGTGCCGGATCATTTACACCGGTAAAGCTCAGGGTCGATGGCATTGATCAGTTTGAGGGTAAGCAGCTGGTTTATCGAGTTCGTGACCCATCTGTTTATAAGGAACGCGATATTGTCATTCTGGGTGGTGGCGACTCAGCGGTGGACTGGGCAATTGCTTTGGCCGATGTGGCCAAGAGCTTAACGCTCATCAATCGCACAGAGCGCTTCCGTGCTGCAGAAAACTCGGTTGATAAACTCATGGCATTGCAACGTGCGGGAAAAGCGAACGTCTTGTTTGGTGCCGTAAAGGGCTTCGAGCAACAAGACGGATTACTCACTAGCGTACGTTGCGTTATGCGTGATGAAGAAAAATCTGAGCAGCTTATAGAGCTGGATGATTTACTCGTGTTTTTTGGCATGTCCCCCAAACTTGGGCCGATTGAAAATTGGGGGATGGAGTTAGAGAAAAATCTTCTCGGGGTCAATTACGAAACCTATGAAACATCACAACCGGGAATATATGCTGTTGGCGACATCAACACCTATGCCGGCAAGAAAAAACTGATACTCAGCGGTTTTCACGAGACAGCGGTTGCAGCACACGCCATAAAGCACCAATTCGAACCCGATAAAAAACAGTACACGCAATACACCACAACCAGTCCATTGTTGCAAAAGCGGCTCGGCGTAGAAGATCAGTGAAGCTTCAACAACTTCGTTGCATAGTGGCTATGCGACAAAACAATTTGAACGTGTCAGAAGCGGCTGCATCGATGTTTACGTCGCAACCAGCGGTAAGTAAGCAAATCAAACAGCTCGAAGATGAAATTGGCGTTACGCTTTTTGAACGTAAGGCAAAACAAGTTGTATCAGAAACGCCAGCGGGCAAAAATGTTATCGACATTGCTGAACGCATACTGGCATCAATAGAAGACGTTAAAAATGTTGGTCGTGAATACAATGACCCTCAGGCCGGTGACTTACGCCTGGCAACAACTCATACGCAAGCGCGTTATGTGCTGCCAACCATAATACAAGCGTTTGGTGAGCGTTTCCCGCGGGTTAATATTCACTTGCATCAAGGCACTCCTGCACAAATGGCCAGTATGATTGAGGCAGGAGAGGTTGACTTTGTCATTGCTACCGAGGGGACACATCACTACAAAGATTTAGTGATGCTGCCCTGTTCCCGATGGAATCGAGCGGTTATTGTGCCGCCTGAGCACGCGCTTTACAAAATCAGTCAGCTTGATGGTTTGTCGCTGGAGGCGTTAGCACAGTATCCAATTGTAACGTACAACTTTGGTTTCACTGGCCGCTCTCAATTGGATAAAGCGTTTCAATCAAAGGGTCTGGAGCCAGATGTGGTTTTAACTGCAGCCGATGCAGACGTTATCAAAACCTATGTTCGCTCTGGGTTGGGTGTGGGTATCATTGCCAAGATGGCCTACGAAGACAAGCACGACACTGACCTTAAATTATTGGAGGCCTCGCACTTGTTTGACAGCAGTGCCACCCACATAGGGATGCGTCGTAACCGCACCTTGCGGCCATTTATGTATGCTTTTATTGAGCAATTTGCTTCTCACTTAACTGCCGAACGAGTCGACGCCGCTTTAGCTTTGGCCACGCGCGCGGAAAGACAAGCACTGTTTGCCGATATTGACTTGCCTATATGCTAGCGCGCCGTTTGGCCGACTCACCCAATATAAACGTATCGTAAATACAGCGATCATCACCTAACATCATCAGTGCGAATAAACTCGACTGCCAGTCTTTTGCAACGGCAGTTCGGCGCTTAAGCAGCGGTGTGGCTGCCAGATCTAAGGCGACAAAATCAGCTTCTTTTCCCGGTGTAAAGTTACCAATGTGTTTGTCCAGGTCCAGTGCCACGGCACCGCCAAGCGTGGCCATGTAAAATGCCTGTAAAGGGTCAAGACTGACACCTTGCAGTTGTTGTATTTTGTAGGCTTCGTTGATGGTTCGTAAAAGCGAAAAAGAATCCCCGCCACCGATGTCTGTTCCCAGCCCAACTTTCACCCCAGCCTTTTGGGCTTGCGACAAATTAAACAAACCACTGCCAATAAATAAGTTTGACATAGGGCAGTGTGCGACTGCGGCATCTGCTTGCGCCAGGCGATTCCATTCGCTTTGCGATAAATGTATTGCGTGAGCAAACACAGCACGTTTGCGCACCAGCCCAAAGTGTTCGTATACGGATAAGTAGTCTGCTTGGCTTGGAAACAATGATGCAACCCAATCGCATTCATCCCCACTCTCACTTAAATGGGTGTGCAGGTGTACATCTGGGTGTTCGCTGAGTAGCTTGCCTGCCATGCGCAGTTGCTCGTCACTGCTGGTGGGTGCAAAACGCGGGGTCACGGCATAGCCCAGTCGGTCCCGGTTATGCCAGCGTTTTATCAGACTTTGCGATTCGGTGTACCCCGACTCTGGTGTATCGCAAAGTGCGTCGGGTGCATTTCTGTCCATCAGCACTTTGCCGCATATCATGCGAAGGCGACGCTGTTGCGCCTGTGTAAAGAACGCCTCTACCGATGCTTTATGAACGGTGCCAAACACCAGGGCAGTGGTTGTGCCGTTACGCATTAGTTCATCAAGAAAGAACTCGGCCGTGGCACTCGCCGTTTCAGAGCTACCAAATTGTTGTTCGGCTGGAAATGTGTAGGTGATGAGCCAATCGAGTAATTGTGCGCCGTATGAGGCAATGACATCCACTTGTGGATAGTGAACATGCGTGTCCACGAAGCCTGGCACAATGAGTTTACCGCGCAGGTCATGCTCTATAAGGTCGTCAGGTAGCTTGGCTGAATCAGCCGATTGGAGCGAGAGTATCGTGCCGTTTTCAACCAGCATAACGCC
>CALHOI010000068.1 GCA_938035525.1 uncultured Granulosicoccaceae bacterium | reverse complement strand
CGATAAAAACTGTCTCGAGATACGCCGTATTTACGACAAGCAAAACTCACATTGCCACATTCTTCTGCGTAATCAAGGACTTTTTTCTTTCTTCTAATATCTGATTCAGCTTTTCTGTTCATATAGACCCTCCAACAGTTTCAATGTACAAAAACTGTCAGGCTAGGTCTAGAGTTTCATACCTGATGCTACAGGGCTGTATTGTACGCGCCTAATTTTCTATTTGAGCTTCAGTGGTATTTAGTGAACAACTCCCGTCCAGTAGGGGAATAGCACAATTCATCCAATCGGAATCACCTAACGTGATTTCTATTATCTGGGAAAGCGGATTGGGAACAGTGATGTTGTCCAGAACATCCGCGTCGTCAAGTTCACTATGACAACTTATAGCTAGTGTATAAGGTCCTGGCTCCAAGTAAGATAAAGTGTATTCGTCGGTTTGCATCGAAGTAGAAGCAATAGGTGAAATGTAGGCCGATGCTTCAGTCAGAAGTGTTGGATCGAAATTATCCACCAGCATAGCAGCGTCGTGTGAATGTCCTTGGTACAAATAGATCTTGCCAGCTGTTCCACCCAATTCAAGTGCATCACAGCCTTCATTGGCTTGTAAAGCACTATGGTCAATTTGGCCTTCTATTAATGAGGCTTGATCAACAGAGACGATTCGTACACCACGCGGCTTTAATATGTAGCGATCAGGGCCTGGGTTGTAAGTCATCGATTGTTGTAATCCGAATTCAACAACCATGCTTTGAGTAGACGTAGGTAATATGGTAAAGCTGCCCAGTTTTAAAGTCTGCGATGGCACCTTCAACGGTTTAACCCCAGTGGCATCTGTGACGTAACTGGCATTGATATCGCCATCCACAACATCAATTAACATGTTTGAATACTCACCGACTGGTAAATCCAGTTCGCCAACAACTAATCTGCTGTCATTACCTTGTACGGTTAGCAGATCAATGGTATAGGTGTCGGAACCATTCGTTGCGGCGTTATTCTCGCTATCAGGGCCATCACTAAATTGATCAACCACGATATCACTGTCACCATCTTCTCCGGTTTGTCGAAAGGTGATTTTATCGACCGTAATGACAACTTCCGTTGCTCCATCTACTGCAGCGTCGGAAAAGCTTAGATTAATGCTGCTGGTACCTGAATCTGAACCTGAATTTGAATCTGAGCTGCATCCAACAGCCAAAAAGGCGAAGATTGTACAAAAAAGCGTGATGTTAGATTTGCTCATGAGCATGACTAATCCCGTTAGAAGTGAAATAATTGTTTACGCAAGAACTGTGCTGGTACCTGATTCGTGCAATATATGACAGCATATTTATGCGCCCCTGCGCAAATTATTCGCACGACAAGCCATTCTGTAATGTTTAGTGACCTAATACATTCGGGTTAGTACACAACAGATTTTGATTAATTCAAAAGTAAATATTTATTTGTGATTACCATAAATGCAGTTACTAGTAGGAGGCAATCCCACGCTTAGGTTAGTAACGGTCCGGGTAGCTCGACCCGTTTTTGAGGATGGAGTTGGACCGTATACGATTAGCGATTTTAGCACTTGGGTAATAATCGAAGAGTTAGCTTAAGTCACAAACGAATTTTACGACGTCAATAATATACCCATGGCTCGATCGAACTTTGGAGATGGTCTAGTGCTACTTGAATTTGAACAAAGTCCAATAGTTTTCTTGCTTGATGAATGTATTAATTTTCCGTCGCTGTGAAAATGACAAAGAGCCCAATAAAGGACAAACCATTACGAGCTCCAGGACAATCCCTCGAAGACCATATTCAGGGATTAATGCACAATGCGATAGGTGAATACCTTGGTGCAGTGGTGTTGGTTGGTTTTGCATTGGGTGCATGGATACAGTATTTGTTACCCAGTGTAGTTTCTGCGTGGATGTTGACCATTTTTGCTGCAATAGCGGTGGTAGGAGCCGTCGTGAAGATACGCCGCGCAGCAATGGAAGCATCAAACTACAAACTGGGCCGCGATGGAGAAGTAGCGGTCGGTCAGTATTTAGAGACTATGCGGGAGGATGGTGCAAAAGTATTTCATGATCTTCAGGGTGATGGTTTTAACGTTGACCATGTGGTTGTGTGCAGTAAAGGCATATTAGTGATTGAGACAAAGACCTTATCGAAACCGGACAGTGGCGAAGCAAGGATCACTTACGACGGGACAATTCTACGAAAAAACGGGATACCGTTGAAGGGCGATCCCATTACCCAGGTTAAAGCCGCAAGTAACTACGTCAGCTCTATTCTTAAAGAATCAACGGGGAAGCGATTCAGCACGCAGCCTATACTGACATTTCCGGGTTGGTACGTGGATAATCAGGTTGGGTTTCATTCCGGCGAAGTGTGGTCGTTGAGCACCAAAGGATTGCCTGCTTTTATTCGGAATCGAAGGGACGTCCTGACTCTTTCTGATGTGAGTCTGGCAGCGTACCATTTGTCTCGGTTGTTACGCGACTGAATCTAACATGACCATTACCGCAAGTTGGTCAAAGACTATTTTCCAGAAGGTGAGCACCACGTCTACAAAAGCGTCAGGGGCAGTATTGTGGGTCAGGGAGAGCTAAAGAAAACTCGGCACGATGAGCTGTTTTCAATCAACCATACCTTTGCCACCATCCGAGCCAAAGTATGGTAATGACAAATGTACGTAATAAAACAGAGTTAATGTTGCGCTAGAAACGGTAATCTGGCAAAAACTTAAGGCTGCCAGACTCGAATGTAGTCAACTAGTGCTCTATCAATTGCTATGCGATCGCGGAATTCCCAAATGTTTTGTGCGTACAAGCCGGGGTCCCGTGGCCGGTAGGGTAGCTCTTCTAGAGCGTCCCCTGTCTCTATAGCATCGATACCTTGTGCTTTAACTCCACTATTCATTTCTCTTGATAGGATCATATAAGAATAAACATCGGGTATAAGAGATGTATCAGTAACAACATGTACCACGGTTCCGTCTATTGACCATACAAGTCGATCAGCCAGCCACAGCAACCCAATTGTGTGCCAACCTTCATGAAGGGCGATATTTAATGCACTGGTGTCAAAGTTAGTACTACTGCCGCCAGCCGCACCTCCATGTATGGACATTTGAATACGATTTTCTTGATTATCTCCAATCCATTCGTATTCAAATATATCAACCTCGACCCCGTTGTCACCGGAACTATCATAGGCTTTATTTTCGACAAGATTCTGGCCTTCGGCATCTGAAGTAGCAGGCATCAGCCACATTGAAAGTCTAAATCCTGGCGTCACCATTTCGCTAAAATTCACTCGAGATTCGAAATATCCATATTTAAATGTCTTGTTGGGTGAATCGGGATCGACTATTTGCTTGTTTAACTCTAGGTCGTATTTTCTACTCCATGTATCCAGCCATGCCGTATATAATTTGCCACTACCATATTGTGTTAAAACACCATTATCAAAGTAATCAATAGGTCGAGTTGGATCAATTTCGTTTGTCGCTAAACCCTGCATTACTAGCATGCCATCGCTTCGATAGGCATTGTCTTTATTGTATCCGTTGTACCAGCCAGACCATCGTTTGCCTAGCGGGCTCCTCCAGGACTCGACTTCTGTACTCCCGAATTCGTCCATACCTGTATTACCAGCTCGATGCAGTGGGTCATCCATAGTTTCAAATCGCCACAGCTTATTGTCACTACTGGTATCGATATCGCCAAAGCCATCGAAGTTGTCTTCAAAAACGATCTTCCATCCCGCTGGAACTCCACTGGATATAGGCGGTTCTTCTGCAGGTGGTTCTTCTGCTGGAGGTTCTTCTGCTGGAGGTTCTTCTGCTGGAGGTTCTTCTACTGGTGGTTCTTTGCACTCAGGAAGTTTTTTATTTTGGCCCTTGCAGACTATGGGTGCCGGTTCAGTAGGAGCTTCTTCTTCGGTGGGACTGGTTAGGGTCGTGACTGAGACGTTTGCTAGAAAGGAGACGGCCGCACCATCATTTGCTTCAACACCGAATTCATACAGAGTATTGGAAACGAGATTTCCTACAGAGTATTTCTGTGATCTGGTAGTCGCAATTCTCGCACCATCCACATAAATTCTATAGTTCTTAACTCGCTTATCGTCAGTAGAAGCACCCCAGGTAAGTTCCACCACAGTGTCGGACACTGCAATACCGGTAAGGTTTGGTGGTTTGGTTGGGGGCTCATTAGCTAATGATGCTGTTACAGTGGACAACGTTAATGTTGTGAAAAGCACTATGCGTGCGAGCCAATTTCCGTCCATTTGTATTCCCAGCTTCTGAGTCTGATCAATATCTTTGGCTAACGGCACAGACTAAAATTGCTAAACTCCCGATAGGAAAATAAATGCAAAAATGCCAGATAAATACAAAATAACGAGACAATCAGTAGATAATGTAGAGCTGTTTCACACTTGAATTGGTTTTAAAAATGTCTATGTATGACTAGCCATAGTTTGTTTCTGTGCGCTGTTCAGTATTCGTATAGTGATACGTTGATTCATTAGTCTTCGATAATGCAAGCGCGAGAACCTACATTTTTTCGTGGGTAGCTAATTCGTATACATCTGTACTAATACATTTGGCTACGTTGTTCAGTTTCCTCGAAATTATTTGTGGGTCTGTTGGGGATACTTGGATGCGAATAAAGCAACAGGCTCACTGATCGGTTGAGATCGCTTACCTAAATCGCAGAATCAAAGTGTATTAAATGGCAATCACCTGCGTACCACGCGGCAACTCAGAAAGTACCTCCGGTCCATCAGCGCGCAAAATAACGATGTCTTCCAATCGCAACCCAAAACGGCCAGGTAAATAAATACCAGGCTCAATTGAAAAAACCATACCTTCATCTAGAATGGCTTGGGATGACGCCGATAAATAGGGTGGTTCATGGACTTCAACACCCATGCCATGCCCAAGACGGTGCATAAAGTATTCACCGTAACCGGCATCGGTTATAACGCCGCGTGCGGCGTCGTCCAGTACATGTGCACGCACACCCGGGCGGGCAACGTTTATTGCAGCTTGCACTGCGGCTTCTACTACGGCATGTACTTTTTCATACTCTTCGGGTGCTTCACCCATCACTGCCATACGCGTGATATCTGAACTAAAACCATTTTGAGCGCCGCCAATGTCCATGACCACGACATCGCCAACTTTAAGCACAGTATCGCCAGTATGATGGTGTGGCATAGCACCGTTACTACCGGCACCAATGATCGTAAAGATAGGTTTAGCACCGAGTTCTGAAAATGTTGCACGTGCCACTTCAGCCACGTCAAGTTCGGTCATACCAGGGCGCATCTCGGCCCAGGCAGCTTGCATGGCGGCATCGGCTATCTTTGCGTTAGCCTTTAACAAGGTGTATTCCTCTGGCATTTTGCGCGCACGCAACGCACCTATTGTCGATTCAGCAAACTGACGGCTTGCGTTCATAAACCGGTCCTGAATCAGTGCTGCGTGATCGGCTCGCATGGTTTCATCAAGCACGATGGATAGCGTTGGCTTGTCACCTTGCGCTGCAATCAATTGCTCCAACGCCTCTGCTGGGCCATCGGCATCGGACCACTCAAAGAACGGTAAGTCGGTTTGCATGCGAGCGCTTTCAGCTTCCAGTGACGGCATCAGGATGCCGGCGTGATCAGCAGTTAAGCAGTAGATTAGTGGGCGTTCATCGGCATGCGGTTTCATACCGGTAAGCCATTCCAGGTGCGCACCGGGTCCAAGCGCGATTAAATCGACGCCTTCTTTTGCCATTTTCGCGCGCAGCGCTTCTGTTTTATTCATTGTGTTATCCGGTCGTAATCACGACTTTACCGTGTTGAGTGCGTGGCTTTTCAAGGTAGTGCCAGATGTCAATGTATTGTTCCATCGGGTAGACTTTGTCTATCAGTGGTTCCAGTGTACCGTCAGATAACCCTAAGCAGGTGATCGTGTGATAATAGAAACGGCAAGTGGGCGTAACGCATTGGTGCGTAAGTGTAGTGTGCATTTTCATTAGTATCATCAACTCGGCGTGGCTTCAGGTTAAAATAGCTGCACAGAGACACGCTTTCCACAGTGACGAACATGGCCAAGGCAATAAAAATCCAAATACCACTACCCGCTTTGCTACTTGGTTTAGTCGGGCTTGTGCCGTTTGTGGCGGCAGCTATAGCCAGCGTAGTGCTCGAAGCGCCATTCAAAGCCCGAGCAAGCTTTTCACTTGGGGCATATGGCGCAGTCATTCTAAGCTTTCTGGGCGGTGTTAAATGGGGCGCTGCGCTTCACGATGCTAAAGCCCTAAAACAATGGACACCATTAGTCCTTAGCGTTGTGCCGAGTATTATCGCTTGGTTCGCACTGTTGTTACCGTCGATGTACTCACTGTCGCTGCTGGCCGTTGCGTTGGTTGGTCAAAACTACCTGGACAGCCAATCAGTGCAACAAGGGGTGGTGCCGGGTTGGTATGGAAGACTGCGCATGATATTAACCACAGGCGCTGTACTGAGTGTCCTGTTGGGTTTGGTTGCCGGTTTGCTTTAGTCGAACGCGGCGCCCACGATACCTCACCTGGCCAGTTGGTGATGCTCATCGGGATGTGCTTTGGCCTTACGTTAGGCAGCGTTTGCACGGTAATTCCTTATCATGGCACTTTCGTGCTAATTCAATGTCTTGTATAAAAGTATAGACTTGTACACACGTCCACTGCAATCCTGGGAGCAACAATATGACATCAATATTAAACAGCAAATCCTCCAGTCGACGCACACTGCTTAAAGCTGGCGCACTCCTGCCGGCCGCATCCTTACTGGGTCACACGGCCACTGCTACAGCTGCCAGTGAAGCACCGGCAAACTCAAACGCGCATACGGCGAACTTGGGTGATTTTCAAATCTCAACCTTACTTGCTGGTTCGCGCGTAGCCGAAGAGCCTCAAAACATTTTTGGTATGAATGTATCAGCCGAAGAGTTTGCTGAGGCGAGTGCGGCTAACTTTATTCCCATAGATAAAACACGTTTTTACTTTAATCCGTCTGTTGTTCGCGCAGGCGATGATGTCGTGTTGTTTGACACAGGCCTAAATCAAAAAGGCATTTTGTCTGCACTGGAGCAGGCGGGACTCACCGCTGGTGACATAACCGTTGTTGTCATCACTCATATGCACGGTGACCATATTGGTGGCTTGATCGGGGAAGACGGGTCAGCCACATTCCCCAATGCGCGATTAGTTACTGGACAAACAGAATTTGATGCATGGGCAAAAACCGGTAACGAACGATTCGAAAAAATCGTTAAACCAATGGCTGACAAGTTTGAATTCATTAGCGACGGTAAGTCGGTAGTGTCGGGTGTTACAGCCATGGCGGCACACGGCCACACACCAGGCCATATGATTTATATGCTCGAATCGAATGGAAAGCAACTGGTTATTGCGGCTGATACGGCCAATCATTATGTATGGTCTTTGGCGTACCCGGATTGGGAAGTAAAATTCGATATGGACAAGGCAGCTGCAGCAGCCACTCGGCGTACTGTGTTTGGCATGCTTGCAGCGGATAAGATCCCGTTCCTTGGCTACCATATGCCGTTCCCTGGCGTGGGCTTTGTTGCACCACGAGAAGATGGTTTCCAATACGTACCAGTTAGCTACCAGTTGGCGCTAGGGTAAGTCCGGCTTAAATGTAAAAAATGGAAGGTCGCTCACCTATGAGCGGCCTTGCCTAAGCAGCCTTGCCTGTGTCCTTTATTTCCTGCATGTACGCTTCGTAGTCAAGCCAGTTCAGTAGTGCATCGTTCTAATCAATTTTGCTTGGGGATTTGTTTTACCGCGTTCGTTAAGGGACGGCAACCGGCCTAACGCTAATTCCTAAATATTTGTAATGATCCAAACTTAGACCCTGCCGTAGAAGTGTCAAGTAGTCATGATGCGCATCAAACTGCTCCCGATAAAATATACATTTACTCAAAGTACTTACAGGAAACACAAATGATTAAGAAATTAGTAAAAGTAACCGCAGTATTAGGTGCGCTGATTCTCTCTGCGTCGGTTTTCGCCGGCAGCATGAAAAAAGACATCGTTGATACAGCAGCAGGAGCGGGCAGTTTCAACACGCTGGTGGCTGCCGTTGAAGCAGCAGGTTTAGTTGAAACCTTGAAAGGCGATGGCCCGTTTACTGTATTCGCCCCAACGGACGAGGCTTTTGCAGCATTGCCCGAGGGCACAGTGGAAGACTTGCTAAAGCCTGAGAACAAAGACAAGCTGGTTGCCATTCTGACCTATCACGTGGTGTCGGGTAAGGTGATGGCAAGCGATGTCGCCGGCGCTGAGACCATGGCCGCAACCGTGCAAGGGCAAGAGTTGAAAATTGATGGCTCTAATGGCGTTATGATTAATGGTGCTACCGTCACTTCGGCGGATGTGGAAGCCAGTAACGGCGTTATCCATGTTATTGATCAAGTGTTATTGCCGCCGCAAAGCTAATTTGTGCTGAACAACGAAAGCCACGCCCCGTGTGGCTTTCGTTTGTTAAGAATAATGATGGTAGAACAGGCCAATATATTACGTGTGCCGTTCAAACAGGAAGTTACACAATCGTAAGCACCATACGGTATGATCAATTCGCCATCAGAGCTTTAATGGCTCCATGACGCCCTTTAGCGTAATATAACAGCATGAAAAGCCCGTTATTAATTTCGCTAGCGTTTCTGTTAGGTTTGGGTGGAGGTTGGATAGGCAAAACCTGGTTCGAATCATACCTGTTAAATCTGGACGCGATGATTGTTACCGCCACTGGTGGTAATCCCCATGTTTTGGCTAACGCTGATGCAAAGACATCAGAATCAGGCTCCGAATTAAAGTCTGAAATAGACTTTTTAAGTAACAAGAATCCCTTAGTGCCAAGCACATCAGTTGCCGACACCCAATCCGAGTCCTTCGTAGTGACTCAGGAAGCCGCAAGCAATTCGACCATTGATCGTTTTAAATTGCTCCTTGATGAGCGACAATACTTCAATGCAATGACTTTGTATCAGGAGCAAAAACAAATAAGTGATTCAACTGCTTCCAAGTTGAAAGTTATTTTACTCAATGAACTTGAGTCTCTGGTTGAGGCTCGTGACAACAGTGGTTTTTCAGACTTAGTAGAAAACTATCTGTCACACTATTACGATGACATTGATGTTTTACTGCTGTTAGTTAACTTCAATCATGTCAACAGTAGCTATTTGGAGGTAATAAATGTTTTCCTGCTCGCTAAAACGTACGCTTATTCTGATTATGATAAAAAAAGGGTGGCCAGTGAGTTAGACCATTTTGTAGCGGATGTAGATAGCCTGTACACCGGTCTGGAAGATTGGGTTTCGCTTATTAATTTTTATGCGCACATCGATACTTCCGGATTAATGACATCCTCCTACCAATATCGACAAGCTGTGGCACACCTGCGAAGTGGTGATGAAGCCTTCGCTATTGAGCAGTTCAGGCAACTGCAAAACGATAGCGTTGTAGCGGAGTCTGCAACCAAAGCGCTGGAAAGTTTGTTGAACAAATCTGAAACTCCAACCATTGTCTATGACTCTTTATGGGATGGTGCGGATTCAATTGCGCTGCAAAAGGTTGGCAATCAGTATGCCGTAAACTTGGACAACCCACAACGCGACGGTGTGACGCTACTCATTGATACCGGTGCATCAATGACTGCCATGTCGGCAGAGTCCTTTAATAAGCTCAACTTCAATGGTGATGCGGTAGAACAGGATAAACGTGTTTTTCGCACGGCAAGTGGTGTTGTTCAAGGCACTGTATTCTCAGTTCCCGAGTTATTTCTGGGTTCGCATAGATTAGTAAATACGCAAATTGCAGTGATAGATTTTAGTGGCGAACGTGGCTTTGGGGGTTTGCTAGGAATGAACGTTCTGGGTCAGTTTCGCTTTCAGATCGATCAGGAAAATTCGCAATTGCTCTTACTTGAAAGTAGGTAATACCCATTAGCTGAAAAATGCTGCCTGAGCGTTGCTTGATAGCTCAGCGTACTGGGCTCCTCGTAGTTGTAATAAGGATACTTTGGTATTAGTCGCTTGGTTAAGGTGCGCCTATCCATATGGGTATGCGCGTAAACACAGACACGTGGCATCAACATTAAACTCATCAACCGGTGCTCGGTATACTCAAATACGTAATTTAGCAATTACCTTTTAGAGCTATTCGTTTGTAGAGATCTACTTTCTATAATGGCATAGAACAGATAGTTAATTAGTTTAAGATGCCCACTCAGTTGGTGCTGGAGTTGTGTGATGTTAATTCAACGAGGGGTCCTTTCCGGATTTCAAGTATTCGGTCGTTTGCTTGTGCTTTTTCTTTTAATCTCTAGTCCGTTATCCGCAAACGAACATAGTCTTGATACGGCATTGGTATTGGCCGATATTCTTCGTGCTGCTCGCAGCGAAATAGCCAGCCAACAACCAACAATAAACAACGACCTTATTGGTGATAAAGGCCTTAGTGGCGAAGTCATTCAACAACGCGTCATCGCGCGATTGCAAGAAGCTGGCAAAGCCGAGCGCCTGTCTAATCCGGCGAATGATGTCGAAGCGCAGTTGATTGAGGCACAGCTGCAATCCATATTAGAAATCATTGATGAGAACCAGCCACTCATAAATAAAGAAGGTATAGGTTTTAAAGGATTTGTACCTGCCGTATTTGCACAGCTCACCAATGAGCGGTTTGGTGAAAAAGTAGGCACTATCGCCGAAATAAAAGTCACCGCTCCGATTGAGCTGGTTCGTAATCGTAAAGCCAGGCCAGATAAGTGGGAGCGTAACGTCATCGAAACACGCTTTAAGTCTGAAACCTGGAGTAAAGGTCAACTGTACTCAGACGAAGCCGAAGGAAAAAATGGTTCTGCGTTTCGGGTGATGGTTCCTGAGTATTATGGTGACGCTTGTCTTGCCTGTCATGGCGGCCCAAAAGGTGAGGTCGATGTCACTGGCTATCCAAAAGAGGGTGGTCAAGCCGGAGATCTGGGCGGGTCCATCAGTATCACACTGTATAAGTAAAGCTGACGTGTAACCGACGCATAGTGACATCATGAACAATTTGTCGATCGTTACACGCTTAACCCTTCTTTGTGCATTCTTGCTAGCCGTCCTTATTGGGTCTAATTTGTACCTGAATAAAGCGTTGTCGCGCGGTTCAGATACATTACTGGAGGAGTCTCGAATTGTCGCCACAATGACAACAGCCAACGCAGCTGCACACGCGTTTGGCGATTTAAAGTACTGGTTAACTGATCTTGCTGCCAGTCTACTGGTTCGAAGTGAACTCGAAGCAGAGGATGCTCGTGAACGGCTGGATACAGAGCTTGATAAGTTGGCTGCCATAGAACCGGAGGCTGTCGCGGCCATAAAACATGATGTAGAGAACATGGTTGAACAGTCCATGAGTGCAGTGGACGCGTACACCGATTCCCAGCGAGTTATGGGCAATACATTAATGGCCGGGGCGCGCACCCATATTTTAAGTGTGGATGAGCAGTTGACCAGTTTGCTGACGAAACTAGAAAGTCGTGTTCAGTCAAGCAGCGAGAATGCAATCAATGAATCAAAGCTCGCTGAGCGAAATTCAATTTGGCTAACACTGATCGCCAGTGTATTGGGACTGCTGTTGACGGCGTTAGTCATACGCTCTATCAGATCGCCGTTGAAACGCTTGGTTGTCGCCATGAGCGATATCACCAATGGAAATCTGGATACCGCCATACCGGCAGCCGGACAAGATGAAATTGGTTCGATGACGCGAACTCTGTCTTTGTTTCGAGACAGCGTAAGAGAGCGAGATCGCTATCAGACAGAACGTGATAAGGCAGCAGACAAGCTTCAAGCGGCGCAGTCCCAGCTTGGTGCGGCGCTTGAGAGTATGTCAGAAGGTTTTAGTCTGTACGACAAAAATGATCAATTGTTGTTATCCAACCAACGATTTCGAAGCGAGCTGCATCCAGGCATGGAAAGTAAGATAGCGGTGGGCAGTAGTTTTGAATCCATTATCCGCGAATCTGCGTCAAGTGGACTAATACCAGCGGCTCAGGATGACCCTGAAGCATGGGTTCAGGAGCGACTTCATCGGCATAATAATCCTGGGTTAGCCTATGAGCAGGAGCGTTCAGACGGTAGATGGTTGCGAATAGACGAGCGGGCCACAAGCGATGGCGGTACGGTTTCCATCTACTCCGATATAACCGAACTTAAACGTCGGCAACAGCTGTTGGTTGAAGCAGGTAACGACAAAGATGCTGCGTTAAATGAGCTTAGTGTCGTATTAGAAAATATTGACTACGGCATATTATTCATAGATGAGAACTTGCGCGTGCGTGTTACTAACCAGGCGTATCGGACATTGTGGAATATGCCAGAAACGTTCTATGCGACCCATCCAACACTGAAAGAGGACATGGAGCACTCTCGTCAGCAGGGGTACTACGATATTCCCGATGATCAGTGGCCATCTTATGTTGAAAAGCGGTTAAACAAGATTCGTGAGCAGACGGACGGCATTACAGATATGCAGTTAGCGGATGGGCGAACCCTGCAACACCAGTGCGTTGCCATCGCAGACGGTGGGTATATGCTCACTTATTTTGATATTACTGATTTAAAAGCCGCCGAGTCCACGCTGCGTTCGGCGCGTGATATCGCCGAACAGGCAACCGTTGCCAAAAGCAAGTTTTTAGCAACCATGAGTCATGAAATCAGAACCCCCATGAATGGCATTATTGGTATGAGTAACCTTATGCTCAATACCGATTTGGATAAAGAGCAAGAAGAATATACCCAGACCATCGTTGACAGTGCTGAATCTTTGTTGACCGTGATTAATGATGTACTCGATTTTTCAAAGATAGAAGCAGGAAAATTTGATCTCGACCCGCAGGCAATTGATTTGCGATCATGTATTGAAGGAGCGCTTGATTTGGTTACAGCAAGCGTTGATCAGAAGAAACTCAATTTAGCCTATCTGTTAGAGCGCGATACCCCCGAAGGGGTCATGGCAGATGGTGGCAGGTTACGACAGATCTTGCTTAACCTGCTAAACAACGCCATTAAGTTTACCGAGCAGGGTGAGATAGTGCTGCGTGTTGCCATGGCATCGCCAGAGGAAACGCCAAATCAGACGGTGTCGTTTGAACATCAAAAGAGTCCACTACTCGGTTTGCAGTTCTCAGTGTCTGATACAGGCATCGGCATTCCGGCAGATAAAATAGACACCTTATTCGACTCGTTCACGCAGGTGGATGCATCAACCACCCGAGTCTATGGTGGCACCGGCTTAGGTCTCACTATCAGTAAGAATCTGATTGAAATGATGGGAGGCCGTATTTGGGTTGATAGCGTTGTTGGCAAAGGCACAACGTTTAATTTCACGACATTTTTCCCAAAAGCCAGTATCAGCAGAAGTGTGGCGCTGCATGAAATCAAGCCTGATTTAGAAGGTAAAAAGCTGCTTATTGTTGATGATAATTTAACCAATCGTCGCATCCTATCCATTCAAGCCGAAGAGTGGGCAATGACCCATGAGCAGACTCAGTCTCCGACCGAAGCGTTAAGTTGGATAGAACAAGGACGTCAATACGATATTGCCATACTCGATATGAGCATGCCTGAATTGGATGGGATAGCGCTTGCCAGAGGTATTCGTCGTTTTCAAACACCTGAGCAATTACCGCTAATTTTATTGAGTTCGCTTGCCACAATTTCTGATGTGCCAAAGAGTGAAATTGAAGAAGCTGGCTTTTCGGCAAAGCTTGCCAAACCCATTAAACCCTCAGCATTGCTAAATATCATGCTTGATACGTTTTCAGCGCAAGCCAGCAAATTTACCCGGCGTGATAGAAGTGCAAACGACGAGCTGGATGAGCACCTTGCAAGTAAGTACCCGCTGAACATTTTGCTGGTTGATGATAATAAAACCAATCAGAAATTAGCGACATTGATCTTAAAACGAATGGGATATACAACTAATATTGCAGTTAATGGTGAGGATGCTGTTTCCAAACAGCTTCAAACAAAACATGACGTTATTTTTATGGACATTGAAATGCCGGTTATGGATGGTGTGGATGCTACTAAAGCCATACGGGCAGCGGAACAGGCTGCTGGCAGATCAGCAAGTTATATCGTTGCTACTACCGCTAATGCAATGCAAGGCGATCGAGAGCGCTATTTGGACGCTGGAATGGATGGATACATCAGTAAGCCTATGCGTGTCAATGAATTGGTGAACGCGCTACATGAGGCGTTTGAATGTGCTCGTAGCTAGCAGCAATAATTTTATTTCAGTAGGTGGAGCACCAAAGAAACAATGGCCAGTGAAAACATAGAGCGGATTTTAATCATTGATGATCAGGAAGTCTTTCGGAAAAAGCTTGAACTGGCAATAGAGCAACTGGGGTATAAGGCCAGTTCTGCGCCCAATGGATTAGCTGGATTAGACAAACTGCGCAATGAGAATTTCGATCTGCTGTTGCTTGATATTGTCATGCCTGGCATGGATGGGTTTGAAGTTATGCAGCGCATGCGACAAGAGGCTGGATTACGCGATATACCAGTAATTGTGATTTCCGCACTCGATGGTGAAATGGATGCAGTAGTTAAGGCTATTGAAATTGGTGCTCAGGATTTTCTACCCAAAAATTTCGATCCAGTGCTTTTAGAAGCGCGACTCAGTAGTTCGCTGGAGAAAAAACGTAACAGGGATCGTGAGCTTGAGGTCTTACAACAAGTGGAGCGGTTAACTGAAGCCGCAGCTGTGCTTGAAACCGGCGTGGTCGACCCAAAACGTTTAATGATTGATGATATTTCAGAACGTAGTGATGCAATAGGGCAGCTTGCACGCGTGTTTAGCAGTATGGCGCAGCAAATATTCGAGCGAGAAAAGAAACTTCGACAACAAGTTCGAACACTGAAAAGCTCCGGGGTTTTGTTAGCCGTCGGCGTAGTGTCGGGTTTAGGTGTTGTGTTGTCCAGAATTGCCGCCGAAGTCGAAGCACATCCATTCGGCATTGCGTTGTGGGTTAATATTGTCGTTACACTTCTGTGTTTGTCGCATGCGGCTTATCGTGGTGCCCTACCCAAGTATGATCGACGGCTGGCGATGGTTATCGGACTTTGGGCGTTGCTATCAACGGTTATCAGTGAGTCAATCATTTTTCTAGTGGCGCAACAACTGCCTGCTTCCATTATTGCGCTTATTCTGGTTACTGAAGGGTTCATGGTTTTCGCGTTCGCGTCTTTTATAGGTATCGAGAAAGCCAATATTCGACGATTGGTGGGTTTTGGCATTGGACTAATCGGTATTTTGCTGGTGATATTCTCAACCAGTGAATCAGTGGGTGTGAGCAACTTTTGGTTCACCGCCACTATTGCTTTGTTAGCACCTCTTGGATACGCGTTACGTACTTTATTAATAACCATCAAGTTGCCCGATGATATTGACATGGTCGCTGCAACCGGTTTGTGCTCAGGTGCGGCCGTATTGCTACTCATTCCGCTGGTCATTGCGTTTGATGATTTTGTCCCTTTATCACTTAGTGGTGGGTCGGGCAGTGTTTCATTTGTCTTGGCGGTAATACTGTTTGGCATTGTGTCATCCGTGGGCGTTACGCTCAGAGTTTCGTTAATCCGGTCGGCAGGCGCTGTGTTTGCCAGTCAATCGAGCTTCGTGGTCACATTCGCAGGTATAGCGTGGAGCATTATTTTATTGGGAGAAGCGCTTCCAGTTATTGCTTGGCTGGCACTTGCTCTTTTGGTCGTTGGATTGATTCTTGTTGGCCCAAAAGAAGAGGCAGAGGAGATAGATCCAATAGTGATGCGCAAAGCCGATATTGAACTATGAGAACATTATATTTTTTTAAATGCCCTGCTATTGGCTGGTGTTACTTTTAATATACTGCCGTAGCTCTGCGGCAGATAAAGAAAATGCACTTGAAATTTCTTCGACCAGTGCGGCGGCATTGTTTGGCCATTCATTCTTGCACTGCACTTCAAGAGTGGCGTTAAGTTCTGACAATGAGCTTGCACCAAAATCTTGAGCACTCGACTTTAGCGAATGAGCGCCACGACGCAGAAGATCAATATTGTTATCGTTTAATGAACTTTTCATGTCTGACACAATAGCTGCACCTTCTTCCAAAAAAGTTTCAATGAGTTCATGCAGTGTGGCCTGATCGCCACCAATTAGGGTGGACAGCTGGTCTAGTGATCGTGTATCAATAACAGACATAGAGTTGCGCCAATGCGGCCGGTGTGGCTTTTTATGGCCTCATATCATATAATATTTTGGCTTTTGTATCTGGCTCAGCGCCATATCGGCGCTTTGAGTCAATGGTCAAGGCAACTCTACAAGCTCTTGCAGTAACCCAGCAGTGAAGTTCATTTCTGTCCATTACCCCTCTGGTAGCTAGTAAAGTTAAGTAAACTAGTGTGTCGTGTTTTTTTTAATACTCTCTTTGTAACATACCCGGTTTCTAGTCCATTAGTTCTGTAAATGGGCGTCTGGCGATCCTTATCGCTCGGCACACAAATTGTCATTCCTCCTGTAACCGCACTGCACTCAAGGTTTTCGTGAATCAAGCGCTAAACGTGAAGACTGGCCGTTCTTCCTTGTTGCCAGTTAAGCCACTGTCTGGTGAGCCAGCAAAACTAACGTAAGCCCGCAAGTCGAGCATATTTATTAGGTGTGCATTAGGCGAAAAACAGTGATGCGTTACTAAGACTGTCGAAAGAAGGAAAAATCTGTCAAGGATGGTTCTTGAAAAAACTAGATAGAAAGCAAATGCACAATAAGCGAATGAGAATGATCGGCTGGTCGTTGTCAGTGACCTCGACATACAAAGGCATCATAAAGCCATCCGCTAAGCA
The DNA here is from genome assembly GCA_938035525.1 of uncultured Granulosicoccaceae bacterium. GTDB lineage: Bacteria > Pseudomonadota > Gammaproteobacteria > Granulosicoccales > Granulosicoccaceae > Granulosicoccus. The sequence goes on along the minus strand of CALHOI010000068.1, from coordinate 294 downwards.
CATATAACGACACAGTATTTTAAGAATGCACTTGCAACAACACTGAAACAATGATTATTTTTGGGGTATCAAACAATGGCCGATGATTTCAACTTTGAAAAAAAGGATTTCTTCAAGATATCTTTTGGACGGAACGCTTATTCTGAGTTTCAGAAATCCGATGTTGCCGGTGCAACTCCTCCAGGACGTAAAACTCTACTGCATTTGGCAGTGCTTTCAGTACTACTCTGTTCGCAACCCGCATTCGCACTTGATTCTGATGGAGATTCCATCGACGATGCCTATGACTTGGAC
>CALHOI010000067.1 GCA_938035525.1 uncultured Granulosicoccaceae bacterium | reverse complement strand
CTTTTTAGGGTTGTTACTGCCCAGTGACGCCAGTGATGTGGTTGATGCCAGCGGTCAGCACGAACAAGATGATGCACTATTAATCTTGTTTAATTTTACTCACTCGCCAATCAGTTTTTATACAAAGCCATTGCCGTCATTAGGCTCGCAGTGGGAGTTATTGTTAAACACCGATCAAGTGGAAGTGGTTGTGGCAGCCATAGACGACGAAGTTGTAGTGAATCCTGATTCGGTGTGTATCTTACGCTGCTATACTCTCACCGAAAGCCAGTAGGCACTTATTTACTCTAGTGGTATGCGCATGAAATCAAAGCTATCGGCTACGCACTTGTTGCGGCACTTGGTGTTATTTCTGTTTATTTGTATTTTTCTGCTCACCATGGTTCGTGCGGCTTACGTGCTGTGGCAGTTTCCTACGGTGCTTGAAACCAATTCTTTCGTTAACGTGTTTCTGATGGGGTTGCGCTACGATCTGGCGCTGATTGGATTATTGTTAATACCGGTGGTTTTTTTCGGTTGCCTGTTTGGTATGTTCGGTTTTGGCCGAGCCTTGGCCAAGGGATTGGTTATCTTATTTTTAATGCTGGGCATGTTGTTTGTGTTGCTGACTGAACTGATCACGCCTTACTTTATGGCCGAGCAGGGCGTGCGACCCTCAATGCCAGAGCTTCAGGCCATCAGTGATCCGGTGTCTGTTATTGCTTCCTTGTGGTCGTCCTACATGATTCCTGCGGTGATAGGCGTGATACTTTGCATGCTGATCATTATTGCTTACTGGGCACGTCTGGAAACCAACCGACTGTATCGATTTGCACTCTCACCACTGAGCGCAATACCATTGTTGTTTGTCGGGTTAGTGTTGTGTGGCTTTGCCATGTACTCGCAAATTGATCCGGCTAAAGCGCCTCTTTCACCGCAGTCAGGTGTGATTTCAGCTGAGCCGATCATCAATGAAATCAGTCTAAATACGGGCTATAAACTGCTGTATTCAGTTGTTGCACCGTTTCTGGGTTAGTGCTTGATAACGCCGCGCTTGATTAACACCGCGCTTGATTAACGCAGCGTAAGCCGATACGGCAAGTCGCTAGTGCAAGTCGTCCTCGTCAAAGCGTTTGTAGTCAGAAAAACCGATTCGCCCAACGGCCGGTAGCTTTAGCGCTGGCGGGTACAAGTCGATGCCGGCGCTTAGCCCCAGCACATTGACTTCCAGCCCTTCTTCAAGCCCGACAAGCAGGCCACCGTAACCTTTTAACGATAGCTGAGCACCGGTGCCGGAAGGGGAGATTGACACTACCTGCGGCCATTCGACGTAATCCTTGCCGATGGCAGTGGACGGCAATTCGAGACGCAGCTCTGGTACGGCTCGAGCCAGAAACGCTGTGAAGGTGTTGCTGTTTGGGCCTGGCCACACGTGGTAGGTGTGGTTGTAAGGGTAGGCCTGAGCCGCCGCGTGCAGGCGGTCTATGATTGCCTCAACCTTGTCAGTGCCGCGGATATCGCGCAGCAGGAATGGACGGTTGCCAAACCAATATCCATCGGGCGATCCGCTGCGGATTCTTACTGTATCGTTTCCCCAGCGCAGTGCGTAGCCAATGACTTCCATTCTGGTGTACCGATTTTCCGATCGGCGTTTGGTTACCACCCAAGTGTGCACACCGAATGAGCCACGCCAGCGAGCTGCTCTGGCGGCATAGACTTGCACAATGGCTTCATTGGTATCAGCTGCTGGCGGCGCCTGTTCGCTGCTGTCTCGACGCAGTTCCCACCAGGTTTTGTTGTCGTTGCCCACCTTGTGCTGTGCAAACATGCAGCCTGCCGGCAGCAGGTAGAAAACCAGTACGAACCCCGTTATGCGTAGAAACCAGCGCATCAGTCAATGCTCAGAATAAAGCTGTGGATGTGGTCTGTATTGGGCATTTGAACGTTATATTGCGGTTATTTCAAGCAAGCTCAGAAGTTCATTAACTTAGCAGGATTATTGGTGCGCGTCCTATACAGTGGCGCTTGATCGGTTTAGCGCCGTCAGCACACAGTCATAGTGAAGCTTACGTACAGTACGACAGGGTAGATTTCTAGCAACGATCACTATCAGTAAAAGCCTTCACGTAATCGATACGGTAGTTGGCTGGAAATTTGGTGTTGGCATCAGGCGCACCCGGCCATGTACCGCCAACGGCAAGATTCAATAGAAAATGCACCGGGCGGGTGAAGTCCTTTGGGGTTCTGTGCGATGCCACCCATCGCTTGTCGAAGTACCAATTAACGTACTCTGGCGTCCATACCACCGTATACAAATGGAAATCTTCAGTGATGTTGTACTTAAACGTGTGATCGTATGGGTGAGACTCAAGCGGTCCGTTCTGGTTGGTGTGCAGTGTGGTGTGGAAGGTGTTCACCTCATGGCCGATGTGTTCCATTACGTCAATTTCGGGCAGTATGGCCACACCCTGGGGCCATTGATCAAAGCTTGGTAATAGCCAGAATGCCGACCACAGACCGCGACCGGCGGGGACTTGCGCCAGTGCGTCGAAACGACCGTATTTTTGCGAGAAACCATTTTCAGTGGTCAGCACGCCAGAAATGTATTGCGCGCCGTTAACCTGATTTTTTAATGAGCTTGGTGTTTTGCTTGCCGTGATGTTCAGCACACCATCGTTAATACTGAACGGCGAGACACCGTGCTCTTTTTCGTCAACGTAGTACTGCAGCTCTTCGTTGATGATCGCGTCGCGCGGCCAGATGTAACTGGTTTTCCATTGACCGCTGTTGGTTTGTGCATCCCACAAATCCAGCTTGTTAAAGTCGTCGCTGAAACTTTCAACCCAACAGTTGTCAGCCAGCTGCGCAGGCACATTTGCGGGCCGGTTGCTTTTGGAATTTGCATGGACTTGCATAGAGTGTTCGGCAAATACGATTGTGCCAAGGAGTGTCAAAACACTTAATGATGCCAGATTGAATTTTGTTAGAGACATTTAAGATACCAGGTAGCGAAGGACATATCTTGCAGCCACTACGTTTTGATGTGTTGTTAATGCAATTACCAAGTCTACAGATTGTCCGGAGGGTTTTTTGAGAACCAATCCCAGGCGTGTTGTAAGCTATGCTCAATGCTGGGAAATTCTGGCTTCCATTGCAGCTTGATCATTGCCGCGGATGCGTCAGCAATAAGTTCGGGAGGATCGCCGTCACGACGCGTTACTGTATTAAATTGAATATCTATGCCGGTAATTTTCTTGCAGGCTTCAATTACTTCCAACACAGAGTATCCTCGGTTAACGCCCAAGTTAAACTGTTCAGCACCCAGTTCCGGTTTCTGCAGCATACGGTGGTATGCGGCAGTATGTGCCGTACACAAATCGCTCACGTGAATGTAGTCACGAATACAGGTGCCGTCATGGGTTTCAAAGTCAGAACCGAATATGTTTAACGTAGATTCTTCGGGGTCACCTCCGTTCCGAACCCGAAGTGCTTCAAATAGGATTAGGGGCAACAAGTGTGTTTCTGGGTCGTGTCTTTCTCCCAGAGAGCCGTCCACAGCACAACCGGCAGCATTAAAATATCGAAGAGCGATGCTTCTAAAATTGAACGCGTCACCGTAGTCTTTTAGAATTTGCTCTACCATCAGTTTTGAGTGTCCGTACGGATTGATTGGGTGCTGTGGCGTGGATTCGGTTATCGGTAAGGATTCAGGCTGACCGTACGTGGCGCAAGTTGATGAAAATATCAGGTTGTTAATACCGTGCGCGTGCATAGCATCAATTAGGTTCAACGTTCCAAGTACATTGTTGCGGTAATAGATATCAGGCTGATGAACTGACTCGCCAACGTATGCGAGGGCAGCGAAGTGCATTACGGCGTCGATATCGCTATTCTTGAACACTGCAGCCAATTCTTCAGAGTTACCGATATCACCAACTACCAACTCTGCATCGATAACGGCATCTGCATTTCCACGACTAAGATTGTCAAAAACAATAACTTTATGGCCATGTGCTGCTAATTGGCGCACCATGTGAGAACCGATGTAACCTGCGCCACCTGTAATTAAAATTGTTTCTTTCATGCTTAAATCCTAAGATCCGGTTTTCTTTTGCCTTCGCGACTGCTTACGCTCGCGTTGTTCTACTTGTTGCAGCGTGATAACGCGATCACGCACACTGGCAACGCTTGCTTCTCCCTCGATGATGCTTTCATCAGTACCGGTTTGTTCATGGTATCGATTTTTCAAGCGACGCTTTAGTTCCTGCCTGTGCTCGCGATCGACTGCATTAGTGGCTTGTTTTTCTCGTGTGCGCTTGTGCAGATGAGCGGGCATGGGATAAAACTGCGCACCGGTGGCCTTAACCGTGACTTGCTGCAACATGCTGATGGGCAGTGCGACAAAAAATATCCAATACAGCTCGCGATTAACCATTAACCTGGCTTCGGAATAGTTGCTGATGAGCAGAGCAACCATAAAGCCCAGTACAAATAGTACCCCTGCCTGTTGGCGTTGATACTGACAATAAACAATTTCGATCAGTTGCTGAATAATCATCAGCACAGCCAGTGCGGTTAGCGGAATACCAATTTCTGAGGCCAGTTGCAGCAGTCCGTTATGAGCGTGATAAACCACCCATGAAAAGTCGGTGAGCTGCTGTTGGATGCGCAGGGATTCGGCAGTGGGATACCAGATAGTCCCGTAGCCATAACCGGTTAACGGTTTATCCAGAATAAGTGCCCAAGTCTGTTGCCAGACTTCACCGCGGCCAGTTAAGTCGCTGGAGCGACCAATTAGCTCGGCGGTATTAATGTTATAAAAAGCGAAGGCCACCAGTATGGCGCACAACACACCTAACACCAGTGTGGAGATTAATCCCAGATCAAAACGAAACGCCACATACAGATAGCTCATGACCAAAGCGCCAACCACCAGCGCAAGCAATGAGGTGGCAGAAGAGCTGAACGTCAAAGCGATCAAACCGAGTACGATGCCCAGGCAACACAAAAACTTTTTGCCCAGTGTTGGCACATTACCCATCACGACAATACAGGCAAGGACGGTTATTGCTGACCAGAACCCTAATGTGTTTTTTGAGGCCATAACACCGCGCCAGACGTTCGTGCCTTCGTAGTTCTCTATACCAACATCAGGTACGGCAAGGGCAATGGCGATGCTGATGGCCATCAGTAAACTAAAAACAACGGCTGTGACAGACACAATGCGGGTTAGTGGAATGGTAAAGCCAATATAAAAAGCAATCAGCGTGCTACCCAATAAATGCACTGACCGTTCCATGGTAAGCGCCGTGTCGAACGACCACATGGCGGAAAATGCCGTGCCAATAAGTAAAATGGTGAGCAGTAAGCGGTAGCGAACCAGCCAAGTAATCCAGTTGATGCCAAAGTTCATTAGCAGGCCGATCAAGGCCAGTAAGTACGTCAGGCCCCAAAGGGCGCTAATGACGGGTTCGAGCGATGGCGACAGATGATAGACCAGTGACAATGTTGTACTGGTTCCTTGCACCAGGGTCAGCAGCAGCACCACTGTAGCCAACAGTGACACTTTGTAAGCACCATGGAGCGTAGCCAGCGACATCAGGTGTCAATGGCGTTGAGTGGTTGACCGCGAAAGCGTACGTATTGATCAACCAGGCGTCGATATAACCGAGGTGCGTAGTTCTGCACCAGTTGTCTGCAAATACCTTTTGCACTCATGGCGCCGGCTTTACGTGCAGCCAGCAGTAATTTAAAACTTTTTATTGGCGCTGAGCGGGCCAGGCCGACGCTTTCAAAGCGAGCCCTGAAACCGTGCCAGGCTTCCTCACTCATGTGTTGACGTTGTGTTTCCATCCAATCAAAAAAATTGGTGTATTTTTCGGAAGCGCCGTCAAACAAAGGCAGTTGTGATAATGCATCTGCACTGATGACATCAGCATACAAAGTCATGGGTTTGGATAGCATGCTAAATTCGATGCCGGTATGCCAGCAATCAATCGCAAACTGATCGTTATCACCAAAGGTAACGTTTTCATCCCAAGTGACGGTTTCACGTAATGTTGCAGGCATCACCATGGTGCTGGTTTGAATGAAGCAACCTTTAATGTACAGATAATCAAAAATGGATTCGTCTTTGCCCATGGCTATATCGGGTTTGACCCAATACCGACCCACACCTCGATCAACAATGATCTGACCGTACAAAACCTGATGCGGGTTTTGCTCATAAGCATCGTTGGCCTGTTGCAAAAAGTCTGGGAACCAGACATCATCAGAATCTAAAAACGCGATGTATTCGCCGCTTGATTTTCGCATGCCGTGATTACGAGCCGCAGCCGGGCCGGCGTTTTCCTGTGCGACAACAACCAACCTGTCGTCATTAATGTTCTGCAGTACTTCTAAAGTGTTATCGCTTGAACCGTCATCAACAACCACGATTTCAAAATCTTTAAACGATTGTGCAAAGCAACCAGCCAGGGTTTGTTCAACCGAATTGGCCCGGTTATACGTTGGAATAACAATTGAGAAGCGAGGCTTAGTTGACATTAATGTCCCTCCCCACGGGTGGTGGCTATGCGCAGATGAGCGCTCAGTTTTCCCCAGAACTTCCACCGCAACATACGCGCCGGTTCACGCATGTCTGGAACGACCAATGCGCATACAGTCTGGATGCTGGCAACAGTCCCCAAGGCGACCGTTTTAATGCCTCTCACAACAGCAGGCAACACGCCAGGTTCGAGCATCTGCATCACTCTGACGCGCGAATTGGCGATGTTGACGACCCGCGATTTCATCCAGCTCTGGGTTAGCCTGCTTTCTGGTACAGCTTCATGGACCACTGCGTTGGCAGCCCAGTGCATGGAAGCACCTTGCTTTGCCAGCTGCGTGAAAAACGCCAGATCTTCACCGCCCGATTGGGCGAATGCCGGGTGAAAAAACGTGGGTGCCATCGGCGCAATGACGTCGGCTTTGATCAGAAAATTACCGGCCGCCTGTAATTGACACGCCGCCATATCGGCAATGTTTAAATCGGCACCGAAATACGGATTTTGTTTGATTGACTCGTCAACGTCGGGTGGAAATTCTGACAAAGTCGGACCACCGACGACATCAGCATTGGTGCTTTTTTGCACCCTGAGTAATTCGCTAAGCCAATCGGTGCTGGGTCGTTCATCGTCGTCCAGAAAAGCCAGAAATGTTGGCTCAAGGGTCAAGGCCGTGTTAACGACTTTGTTGCGCGCAGGGGAAATACCAGCCTGCGGTTCAACGGATGCGTGAATTTTAAAAGGGTAGTCGGATGGCATTTGTGCACACACAGCAGCACCTTCACCATCGGCATGGTTATCGACGACAACAACTTCCATACCCTCAGTAGCCGATAGCGTGGTCAGGCTTTCGAGCAGCTGACGCAAACCCTCGGGTCGACGATATGTGCACACACACAAAACCGTTTTCACTGCCAGTCCTTTTTTAGGTGGTTAAGCATGACGCGAGTCAGGTACACAGCCATAAAGCATTCGGCCGCGAGTATGGCCAACAGCGTTGATTCGGGATTGAATACGTACAATAAAACGGTTACCAGCACGCCGCTGATAACCGCCCCGTAAACACTGGCCATGGCCAGTACGCGAAAATCACGCATGGCTTGTAGCGCGGCACTGGGTGCGTTGTAAATAGCCGCAAACAAGGTAATCACAGCCCACACACAAACGATATAGCCCATCGGCTGATCTGAGTATTGCTTCGAGTACAACACTTCGTGTATCTGCGGCCACGCCAGCCACAAACAAATACCCAGAGCAACAACGGCAGCTGCCATCAGTGCGGCGCTTTTTTTGATCTGTTTTTTGACGGCCTCGCCCTGATTTTCAGATAGCGCAACAGCTAACTCGGGCTTAACCATATTTTGCCAGGTCATCAGGGCGATACGCACAGGTCCAAATAAAACCATGCCGGCGGCTAAAGGGGCAAACGCCTTGGGGCCGTCGGCCCAGGTCACAATAAGGCTGTGCGCCTGCCCGAGAAACAATGTTGTTAGTGCGCCAATCAGCGCCCAGCGCGATTGCGTCCAGACGTGCCCATAGTTTTTTATATTAGCGAACGTCAGCCATCGTCGATTTAACCCGTGTAAGCGCCATCGCTCGATAAACATGGCCACCATGTTGGCCGCCGCTAACGATAATAGCGCCTGGCTGACGGTTAAGGTATTGCCATTGGAAAGCATGATGATAGCAATGAAGCTAATGCCTGCTATGACATAAGCAATGTCACCGCTGGCAGTGATCAGTGGTTTGAGTCTGGCGTAGCCGAAGCTGCGGCTGAATTGACGTGCTGAGTACACAGCCACAAACAAAGTCACGGATAAGGTAATAGGGCGGGCAACCTCCGAGATAAACCCGTAAGCGACGCCCATGAGCACCAGAGACACAAACAGCATCAGGTTAAGGGTGCTGAACATGGCTTCCTGCTTGTGGCGTTCATCTTCATCTTTTACCACGGGTGTATACACAGTCAGTGGTGTTGATATAAGCGCGTTGTTTATCGCAGATGCAAACAAAGACAAGACAAACGCGTAAGCGTAAATCCCGTAGTTGTCAGGCGTGATTAAGCGAACCAGAAAAATATTCAGACCAAAATGGAACCCACTCATGATCGCCTGCGCACCAACTGATAACGCGTAACGAGATGAGAAAAGCTTTTGAACTTTTTGCATAGTGGTCAAGGAAACGGGCGAGTCCGGATCGTTCTGTCCTGCAGATGATCGCCCGGAGGTGCTCATTAGCTGTTGCTGCTACCGCCAACCCGTGCACCTACCCAATTACGAGCCAGCATAAACATCAACAGCACAGGTTCGACCAAATACCGAAACGCAAATCGGCGTGGGTTTTCAATAAGCCGGAAACTCCATTCCAGCCCAACACGCCCCATCCAGCGCGGTGGTGTTCTAACCGTTCCTGCAAAGTATTCCATGCACGCACCGGCAATAAACACGATTTGTGCATCCAGCTGATCTCTGTGCTCGTGCAGCCAAGCCTCCTGAACCGGTGTGCCAAAGCCCACAAAAATAATATTGGCACCGAAGTCGTTGGCAGCCTTGATGACCTCCAGGCTTTCACTGCATTGAGGCTCTTTGTCGAAATAGCCATGATGTGAACCTAGTTGGACATCGGGCACTTGTTCGCGGATAGCGCTGAAAGCCTTGTCGATGATTTCTTCGCTTTGGCCAATGTGGAACACCTTCCAATTGTTATCGCTGGCCGCCTGCATAACGGGGATGATGAAATCCACGTATGTGATGCGATGATCTCGGGTCAGCGGCACGCCAAACAGTTTGTATAACCAGACCACTGGCATCCCATCCACCAGCACGGTCGAACCGTTGTAGTACTGGCGTAATTTCTCGGAGGAAAAGTACGTGTAGAGGGAATGCAGATTATGGTAGAAAATCGTGCATGGCACACGTTTTTCAACACTGGTTTTCAGTAGCTGTAGATACTCCTCCATGGTACCTGGGTGAGTATAGAATCCAAGTAAGCTGCGTTTTGGCAGTAATGGATTTGTGTTGGCGTTATCCATCGAGAGGGTCTCTGGCATCTATCGCTCGAAAATGGCGATCGTCAACAAAAAAGCGGCTGCCGGCAGGTTTATCTTAGTAGAACCTGCCGACGCCGCTTAGCTTTAATACGATTTGTGTACTGAGTTTAATTTATGACAACTCGCTTTGCGTTTGTCCTAAAGCCTAGTAGGCGTTTTTGTGCGTCCAGCCCTTGAACACAGTCATTACAAGAATCTTGATATCCAGCCACAGGCTCCAGTGTTTGATGTAGTGACGATCGTGTTCGATGCGGCCTACCATGTCGCTGACACGGCTGGTTTCACCGCGAAAGCCATTGATTTGTGCCCATCCGGTAATGCCTGGCTTGACGCTGTAGCGAGAAGTCAGCGCAGGGATTACGTATTTGAAGTCTTCGTCCAGTTTCAAAGGGTGCGGACGAGGGCCTACCAGAGACATAGAACCTTGAATAACGTTAAACAGCTGGGGTAGCTCGTCCAGGCTGGTACGGCGCAGGAACGCACCGACGCGGGTTATGCGTGGGTCATCTTTTTGAGCCTGTTTGAACTCCTGGTTGCTACCGGCCTGGTACATGGTGCGAAACTTATAAACCTTGATGATTTCACGGTTTCGACCACTGCGGGCCTGGCAGAACAAAGCTGGTCCTGTGCTGTCCAATTTGACGATGATCGAGATCAGCGCCATCAGTGGAAATAGAATCAGTAGGGCAATTGAACCGCCGACGAAATCTTCGAGGCGTTTGGCAGCAGCGCCAACACCTGAAATGGGTTTAAGTACACTGTTGTCGACTGTGACCAGCGAACGCCAGTGTCCTTCGTGGGCAATACCTTCGACTATTGGTGCATTAGCAGAATCGATTTCTTGAGCGATATCGATATTGTTTTTTGTAATTGTTTTGGCGCTAGCCACCGTTTTCTCCCTGATGCTCAAATCTATGCTTGAGTACGTTTATTGAGGGTCGCATTTTAACCTCAAACGATACTGAATCAGTCGATTTGATCATGGTATTGACACATCAATTCACAAGTCAGCCACAATAATGTGTAGCAGTCGTAATCTTGGGCAAATAATGACATCTTTAAACCAATTTCCAAGCCAGTTTTTACCCGTTTCTACGGTAATAAGACCTAGTCGATCTGCTCACGATAATAGGCGTAATGCCTTGGCGTGGGAGCTGAAGAGCCATTCAATATGCACCCGTTGACTCGAACACCTGAAAATGACAAACGCTTCAAGGCCTCGATAAGCTGAGGCTCTTTTACTTCTCCTTCCTTGATAACCATGATGCTGCTACCAGCATGCTTTCCCAGTGATGCCGCAGTAGCGACACTCAGCACAGGTGGTGTGTCAATAATGGCGATATCGAAACGGGGCGCAACAACCTGCATAAAAGCGCCGAATTCTTTGTCGCTGGGCATTTCACGGCCCACTTCACCCCCCATGAACCCACGTGGTATGCAATACAAGTTTTGCACCGATGTGGCCTTGACGGTCTCTTTAAGCTCGGATTTGCCTCTAACCACTTCGGGTAGTCCAGGGCCCATAGCCAAACCAAGATTTTTGTGCAACTGCCCACGTTGGTAATCGGCGTCAATCAACAGGACACGTTTGCCAGCCTGTGCCAGTAAAACCGCCAGGTTCATACTGACAAACGACTTACCCATACTGGGCAGAGGACTGGTGATCATTAGCACGTTGTTCGATGCACCGTCCATGACGTCTTCAAGCATAGAACGTAAGCCGCGTAAATTCTCAATTGAATAGTCTTCAGGCTTGTTTAAAGCCAAAACATTTGTGTCCGCTGGCGCCAAAGCTTTGCTGTTGGACGTTGTGCCAGGCAGCAGTCGTCGTGGATCGACGGTTGCTGCGCTGCCAAGACGCTTTTGCGCATTACTTTTCGGGATGTTCATGAACACCGGTAAACCCGATGCGCGTTCCAGTGATTCCTGATCAGAAATGACCGTAGACAGCGCCGAACGCAGTGTCAGGTAAAGCATGTACAGGAACAAAGTGGCAAGTGTGCCACCAACCATGGCTAATAACGCGTTTGGTGAAATGGGTTTGCGTGGTGTTAGGGCCTGATCAATAACCTTGACTTGAGGCACGTGAGATTTTTGGTCACGTTCAAGCTTGCTCAGCGCATCAGCGGTTTCGTTGTAGAGCTCTGTGGCGCGTGCAAGGTCGTTTTCCAGGATGTCCAGTTCACGTTCGACCGAGGGCGCGCTTGCCGCTCGAGAGGCGTAGACCTGGCGTTCTGCTCTGACCTCAGCGATGTCTTTTTCCTGACGTCGAATATCGGGGTGTTCATCGCTATAGCGTTTTCTATCCTGCCTGAGCTGTATGGCCATTTCAGAGATTTCGGCATCCAGGCGCGCCATCGCCGCGATAGCTGCTGCAACTTGCCCGGCTTGCTGGAAGCTGCCTTTGGATGAGCGATAGCGGGATAAAGCTTGCTGCGCTGCGGTGTAGTCTGCTTCTACTGCTGGCAGACTCTCGCGATAGAACTTCAGTCTGGAGCTGGCTTCACGCGTCTCTTCGTTAAATTTCAGGTTGCTGTATTCCTGGACAATCGAGTTGACCAGGTCAGCGGTTTTTCTGGGGTCTTCACCGCGCTGCTTAACCGTGATCATGTCCGACTGCGCGTTGGTGGTTTCGGCAATAAGATTGTTGCGTAAATCTTCTATTGTGGTTGGCAAAGATTGGCGAACCACAGAAAACTCCACACCTTCGGCCGCATCAATTTCAGCAATCATCAGGCTTAATGGCGAGTACGGCGGCAGCTCGACGCGAATAGTTTCGCCAACCGACGCTTGATCTATAACCACCAAGCCATCGCGTGACAGAGCGTAATTATTGCCTTCGAGCACGGTTAAAGTCAGTTCCTCGTCTTCCCATTCGGCGGGCACAGACAAGTCGGCAATAACGATATTTGCTTCGCTCCATGAGTAGGCTTTGGCAAAGTCAAACCCGCTTATCCAGTTGGCCAGAGCAGGGACCCGACGCGTGATATCACCCAGCACCGGAAGTTTTTTCGGTGTAACGATGTTGCGCAGATTGTATTGATCAACAATCGGGTTAAGTACTTTGCGTGAGCGAAGATAGTTTGCTTCTTCTTTTAAGTCTTTGGGTGGCGTGTAAATTCGGGGTTCACCATCACTGGTGAGGGATCCCGAATCACTGACTTGCACCAGTGTGACCGCCTCAAAGGTAGGCGATTTGCTGATCAAATACAGTGTGGCTAATCCAATGCCCAGCAGCAGGGTAAGCAACAGTCCAAATTTGTGTCGCAGCAGCAACCGCAGGTATTCTTTCGCGTCGCTGGTCGCTGGCACAGTGGCGTAACCCTGCATGGGTCCACCGGGGGGCATGTAATTAACAGTTTTCATTCAAGATTGCTCGTTATCCGTCCTACACAAACTGGTCAAAATCAACGGAGCGGCATCTGAGTATAGTGCCGATTGGTCACTGTCTCAGGTATAACTACCGCTTCCTTTCTGACATCACATAATCCCAGTAAAAATCTGCTTGTTAGAGCGGCAGGGGAGCGAGTAAAACACTCGCAGCCGGACGCGCCGATGTCGAGCGCGCGGAGCCCGCCATTGTAACAAGCCAACTACTCGTCGATGTGACGTTCTATTAACAAATTGACGTTATATTTACAAATGACCGACTTAACGATGGGGATCGTTCTTGTCAGTCTTATCTATTCAATTACGGCCGTCTTGCCAGCTCCCACAGTGCGATCTACTGTGTTTGCTCTCAAAACGGGAAGAAATGTGCAGTTTTTCTCTCTATTTCTCTATCTGGCGGACTTGAGTGCTGTAATTACACCGGTTGACTGGGCGTGCGAAAATAGGGCAATGAATGCGCCTGTAACCCCCCAACCATTGACCCCAGCTGGCAAATCGTGCGCCTGAAACCCTCTCTTGCACTAGGTTTGTTACTCGGGTTTCTCACAGCGTGTTCCGGTCAGAACGGGCATTCTGGAGCCAGTGGCAGGGTTGATACTCCCCCGGTCGTTAGTGATGAGCCGTTTTTCTCATTGATGCAGCGCGCGAACAATATTTTGTCGCAACAGGGGTATCAGCATGTTGCTTCTGGAAAGGGTGCGTTTATCGTGGCCGAAGCACCGTTTGAATATTGGCACTGGATGGCGGTACTGTTTGATACTCAAGGCAAAGCCTATGCTTTGCAGCAACGCTTCGTCAGGTTGCGATTATCGGGTAGTGCCGCAGAATCAGATTCCAAGTGGCAATTCTCCGAGATGATGGCATCAGATTATCGGCTCAGCATTCAAGACAGCGAGTCTGCAGATACTCACAGTCAAGTGCAACGTGTGGCTCTCGAGCTTGCTGGTGCCAATTCGGTGGAGCAAACAGTGTGGGTGGGTGCGTACGGCGTGACGGCGCATGAGGCTGGTCATCGTGATTTGCTGAAGAACGGGTTCTTGCATAGTGATACGCAGAATAGGACGGAAAATTCCATTACACCGACTCACTGCAGTGAGTCATATGAACTGTCCTTGCCACAGATTACGGCAACTTTTAGTGCCTCGGCATGCTCAGAAATTGAGAGCACAAAACAATTTTCGATCAAGGCTGGGGCGGCGATGCCGGTGGTCGCGGCTTACAAGGTAGGCGATGACCTTGTCGATCTAACCGGCCATGGTTGGTTTATTCATGGCTGGGGTGTGGCTCCGTTAGTCAATGACTCGGCCGTCTTGATTGATCGAACGTGGCTGTTGCTGAATGAACAACAAGATGTGCAGCTGTTGAGAACACGGCGCCGTTCCGGGCGAGGGCAAGCGATAACAAGTGGATCAGTACGGGCGGTTCGCCTGCCACAAAAAGTCGTGGCGGTTAACGCGCAATGGCACGATACAGGCGACACTCAGTCGCTCCGCGTTGATGGTGCAGGCTCGCATTTGCAACGAGCATCATGGGAGCTGCAAATAGCAGCTCGGCCCGACGTGCCAGCGATAGATTTAACGTTAGTGCCTCTGCATGCGTCCGTAATATCGAGTGGCTTTAACGCGCTGCCACAGATGCATGCTGTGCTGATTCAGGGTAGCCATAGTGGCGCAGGCTTTGTCGATATCCGTTTTCAATAAACACGTGTTCTAAGCACATGCCATTTTCTTTAGTAAAGCATTACGTTATCGCTCTGTCTCATCTTGCCAGCGCACTGGGTGGGCAAAACGGTTTGTCAGGTTTGGCGCGAGTTGGTGTTTACTTCTGCTGTGCATTGCTGCTTTGGTCGTGCGATAAAGACGAAAAACCTGCCGCGGCCGCTACCGGCAAGGCTTTTGATGTCATTGCTAAAGCGGAACAACGACCAGGTGATCCGATAAAAGGCAGACAGGCATTGCTAACGCAGCCGATTGTTTCATGCGGGTTGCCGGTGAGCGTGTTTGAGCAACAAGATCCAGGCCGCATAGTGACGTTGCCTGAACGTACTGGGCGGGCGGCAAGCTTACCTTATGACGTCAACCTTATAACCGATAATAACGATGTTGAATTGGCTGCAAGCAACTGCCTGACGTGTCATGCAGCACCATTGTTTGGCGAACTGGTTTTTGGCTTGGGCAACGAATTTCTGGACTTCACAGTTAATCCATCTATCGCTGTTGAGCGCGCCGGTAGTTTGGTCAGTGGTGAGCAGCAAATCGCTGCATGGGAAAAGTTTGCTGACCGAATAGCCGCAATCGCCCCGTACATGCAAACCAGAACCGCAGGTGTTAATCCGGCAAACAACCTGACCTTTGCCTTAATGGCCCATCGGGATCCGCAAACCATGGCCTGGTTAGACGAACCGAGAACGGTTTTACCACCGACTGATGTTCCGCCGGTCAGTGTTCCACCTTGGTGGCGTATGAAAAAGAAACACGCGATGTTCTCAATGGGAGAAGGCCGTGGTGATCACGCCAGCGTCATGATGACGGCCGCAATTTTATGCGCCGATTCAGTGCAGGAGGTAGCCATGCTGGATGCCATCGCACCCGATGTGCGCGCTTTTATTGAAAGCCTTGAGCCGCCAGATTACCCATTGCCGATAGATGCTGCTTTAGCGCAGCAGGGCCAGGGTATTTTTGAAGACACGTGCTCTGTTTGTCATGGCACCTACGACGAGAACCCCAGCTACCCAAATCGGCTGGTGAACATCGATGTCATTGGCACCGACAGCACGCTGATCGACTACGCATTCGGTGACGGCCAGGTGTACGTCGATTGGTTTAACGAATCACCGTTTGGTGAGTTGGCAAAGGCGGTGCCTGGCCGCGGTTATGTGGCGCCACCGCTTGATGGTGTGTGGGCGACAGCGCCGTTTTTACACAATGGCAGTGTACCAACGATAAGAGCCGTTCTGGACAGCACCAGCAGGCCTGAGTTGTGGCACCATCAGTCTGTCGACAGCCGCTCGGCTGAGCACTACAACCAGCGAGATCTCGGCTGGCACTATGCTCAGGTTGAGTCAGACTCAGCTAATAAAATGAATTCGGCTTCTGATGTTTTTAGCGAATTAGCAGTGCCTGGACAGTGGTTGTACGACACCCGAAAAGCGGGATACAAAAATACCGGTCATCAATTTGGTGATGCACTAACCGAACAACAACGCGATGCAGTTATCGAGTACATAAAAACATTATGATGCTTGGCTTGATAAAAAATTGCTTGGCTGAATAAAAAATTTTTGCTGAATAAAAAATTTTAAAGAGTAATACGTATGTTATTAAAAACACCTTACCTGTTGTTCCTGGGAGACGCTGTCGATCCACTGGCAGCAAAAGTTGCGCAAGGTATTAAAGACTGGCGACCAGAATACTGTGTTGGTCAATATCGACAAGATGGCTGCAACGCCGACATGCACATTGATGATCTAACCATAGCGCAGGCCATTGAGCGTGGTGCCAAGACGCTGGTTGTTGGTGTGGCCAATCGTGGTGGTGTCATCAGTGAATCCTGGATCAGTGTTTTCGAGGAAGCACTTAATGCCGGTATGGACATCGCTTCGGGTTTGCACAATCTGCTGATAGACGAACCGCGTTTGAAAACACTGGCTGAAAAAAATGGCCGCGCACTAATTGACGTGCGTGTGCCACAACACGATTACCCCATAGCCAATGGCATAAAGCGCACGGGCAAACGATGTCTGGCAGTGGGGACCGATTGTTCTGTGGGCAAAATGTATACGGCGCTGGCTCTGGAGCAATCACTGAAAAAGATGGGCGTAAAGTCCACGTTTCGAGCCACCGGACAAACAGGCATATTAATCACCGGTAACGGCGTACCGCTAGATGCGGTGGTCGCCGATTTCATGGCCGGTTCGGTCGAGTGGTTAACACCGGATAACGACGCCGATCATTGGGATTTAATAGAAGGTCAGGGCAGTTTGTTTCACGCCAGTTATTCGGGTGTGACCTTAGCGCTCATCCATGGTGGTGCACCCGACGCACTTGTTTTATGTCACGAGCCAACCAGAGAACACATGCGAGGGTTACCCGGTTACAGCTTGCCAACGCTGGAGCAACTACGCGATACCGCGCTTAACCTTGCGCAGGTCGTCAACCCTGATTGCAAGGTAACCGGTATTTCGGTTAATACTGCCGCGCTGAACGATAAAGAAGCAACCGATTTACTGGCCGACATAGAGTCGCGCATGGGGCTACCTACCGTCGACCCCTTTCGACATAGTGCCGATCGTTTGGCTGAAGCTTTGGCATGATCATCACTGTTAGCAACGACGCTTTTCGGTTGGCGCAGGTATTCACGATTTCTCGTGGTTCGCGCTCAGAAGCCAAAGTCATTACCGTAAAACTGGAAGATGATGACTTTTCCGGGTATGGCGAATGTGTGCCTTACGCTCGCTATGGTGAGAGTCTGGAATCCGTCAACGCACAAATCGATTCTGTGCGTGATGCAGTGCGCGATGGGATGACTCGCGACGAACTGCAATCGGCACTGCCGGCTGGCACGGCACGTAACGCGCTGGACTGCGCGATGTGGGATCTACAGGCAAAAAAAGCCAATACCTCAGTGTGGATGTTGGCCGGCTTGAAACAACCAAAGCCTGTCACCAGTTGTTACACCTTATCGCTGGATACGCCGGACAAAATGCAGTTGGCCGCAGCTAAGCATAGTGCGATGCCGTGGTTAAAAATAAAGCTCGGAGGTGACGGTGACATCGAACGTTTAAGAGCGGTGCGTGCAGGTGCGCCGGATAGTCGTCTGGTGGTCGATGCCAATGAAGGCTGGAGCACTGATGCTTATGTACAAATGGCTCCGGTGATGTTGGAATTGGGTGTGGCATTGGTTGAGCAGCCCCTGCCGGCCGGGTCTGATGCTGCCTTGTTGGATATCGACCGACCACTGCCCATTTGCGCAGACGAATCTTGTCATGATGTAGCGTCCTTGGACCATTTGCATGGAAAATACGACTACATCAATATCAAGCTTGATAAAACCGGCGGCCTGACAGAGGCGCTTGCCTTAAAATCGGCCGCAGAGCAGGCTGGGTTTCAGGTCATGGTGGGTTGCATGGTCAGCACATCACTGGCCATGGCTCCGGCAGTATTGGTAGCGCAGGGTGCAGCGGTGGTTGATCTGGATGGCCCGTTACTGTTGGCTGAAGACCGTGAGCCGCCAATAAACTTCGATGGTGCAGTCATGTCACCGGCACCAGCACAATTGTGGGGGTAGGCGTATGGGCCCGGGTCGGGCCCATTGCCGGTTCTGTATTTACTTATTTTTATTGACGATTTTCTCGTCGACTTTCTTACCGACTGTGTCAACACCGCTGGCAACTTTGTTTTTGATTTTGTTGAGCATGCCGTCGTCGTTTTTGACTTCGCTTTGAACACGCTCGCGAATGCCGCTGGTTTTATCGCGCATTTTGGCTGCCGTATCTGACTGGCGAGCATCGCTGACTTTTTCACCAATGACTGAAGTGGCCTCTGATGATTTTTTCTTGAGGTTGGCAACCACGTTACCGACTTTATCTTCCTGGTCGCCGTCACCCAGAGCGGTAAAGCTGGCGAACAGGCCTTTGTCGCTGGCCACGTTTTCGTCGTGCATGTGTGCATCGACCCATTGTTTCTCGTTGAGCCCGTTGAGCAATAACCAAGCAAAGAGCGCGAGTAAAAACAGAGAAATAAGCCAGATCATTAAGACCTCCAGATTGGTGGGTTAGGGTTGCAGCAGAGTGTACCCAGACAGGACCGATGTACACAAGCTCCGTTGGGTCAGATGCCGCAGGTTATTCAGAACAATTATTGTTCCACATAGTCCCGCAAGCCGCACTGACCAAATTGTCAACAATGAATACAGTCCGGTTACCTGATCAGCCACGATACAAAGTGGCGCTGTTAACAGATTGAATGATCAGGTGATGGCCAGCGCGGGCAACATGACTCATCCGTGATGAACACAACGGGTTTACGGCAATTGGCGTGAACATCTGAGCATGGTGGTAGTGCTGCCAAACGTAATGTTACAAAAATGCATAATATTGCTTGATTTTGCATCCACAAATTGACTTGCTACTGGCCAGTCCTGCTCGGGTTGGCATGGTTCTATCATTGCGCATAATCCTTGTTGGCATGGTTTTTTTTTCGTGTCGCTGTGGCTGATTTTCGATGTTTGTTGTGCTAGTTAAATATGCGCTTTTTTCTGCTTCTGTGTTTTGCGCTAACGCGCTGAGGTTGAAGTCAAACAACGATAAATCAGCGACCGGTTAAACGGTCGAAGCGGAGAGTCAGGGTTTGTCAATTTAACGACGCGGCGACAGAATTAACAAGTGAACAACAGGTGAGTTGTTATGCTTATTTGAGCGAGTGTTTGTCTGCATCAAGCCTTATCATTGACCTGAAATCGGCTGAAACTTTTATGCTTCGTTTTAGTTTTCTACGCGCCTTTACGCTGTATGTCATTCACTTGTCATGATTATTTGGCTGTCAGTTATACGTCGCCAAGCGCACAAGCCTTACTCGGCGGACGCCAGTAAGCTTGCGTTTCCACCGGCTGCTGTTGTGTCAATGCATACATGACGCTCGCTGCAGAAGCGATAAATGTTATCGCTGTGAGTGATAAAAGGCAGTATCCGCCCTTCCCTGCTCGCTAAAGCTTGTCGACAATTAATAGCCTGTTGCCGGGTACCGGCGAATGCAACAGCATCCAGATTAATTAAAGCACTCAACGTGGCCGGTTCAAGTGTTGCTTGCACGCAGGCGAGGGAGTGGCTGTTTAATGCGATGTCAAAATCATTTTTGTTGAGCGCTTGAGGGCAGACCACTAACACGGCGCAACCAACGGAAAGGGCGCTGTTAGCCAAGTTACAGCAGTGATCAGCGTTGTAACCAAGCACCAAAACTCGACCCACTGGATGCGTTGTTAACTGATTACTTTCACCAGTCGGTCCTGGCAATATCCATTGCATTTGCGCTTGAGTATCCGGCTTAGGCAGCGTAAGTTTATCCAACTCACTTTGAATGTGCTCTGTGCTGCCAATGCTGTCATCAGTGGATGCTGGCAAATCAGACGTCTCAGCGCTGATGCAACTTGACCCAGGTTGACAGAATCGCGGCACATAGTGAGGCCCGCCTGCTTTAGGGCCGGTGCCGGATAACCCCTCTCCACCAAAGGGTTGCGACCCAACAATAGCGCCAATTTGATTTCGGTTAACGTAGATATTGCCCGCTTTTATACGATCAACAATGTGTTGCACGCGATCATCAATGCGGGTGTGCAGGCCAAAAGTTAATCCGTAACCAGAGTCGTTTATGTCTGTGATGATGCTATCGAGTTGCTCCGATTTGAACGTGGCCACGTGCAATACAGGTCCGAAGATCTCTTCTTGCATCTCCGATATACCCGAAACGCGCACAATGGTTGGCGGGCAATAGTGACCACCTTTCGTTACAGAGATTTTTTTAAGCAGCTTGCCTTGTTGTTCTTTGCTGTTTATGTAGCTCAGTATTTTATTCAGGGCATCACCGTCGATTAAAGGCCCGATGTCGGTGCTCATCTGCCATGGATTGCCAATGTTCAGGGTGTCCAAAGCGCCGGTTAACATCGTTAACAAGCGTTCTTCTGCTTCTTCCTGTATGTACAGAATGCGTAAAGCCGAGCAACGCTGACCCGCGCTTTGGAACGCAGAAACCAACACGTCGCGAACCACTTGTTCAGTTAAGGCTGTGGTGTCGACAATCATGGCATTCAAACCGCCGGTTTCTGCGATCAGCATGGGGTCGCAATCAGCCCCGGCTTCAATGGCTGAGCTGGAACGATTTGCAAGATTTTTTTCAATGAGTTTGGCAACCGTTGTTGAGCCGGTAAAGCACACGCCGTTAATCCGCTCATCACTGACCAATTGATTTCCGATGGTTATGCCATCACCTGGCAACAGCTGCAGCGCGTCGCTCGGTATACCTGCCTGGTGCAGTAATTTGCTCGCGAGTGCTGCAATTAGCGGGGTTTGTTGTGCCGGTTTGGCAATCACCGTGTTACCAGCGGAAAGTGCCGCTGCTATTTGCCCGGTGAATATGGCCAGTGGAAAATTCCAAGGGCTGATGCATACGATAAGACCTCGAGCTTTAGTTTGTTTGTCGGGCAACTGACTTTGCATTGCGTAATAACGAAGAAAATCCACGGCCTCTCTTACTTCAGCGATGCCATCCATTAAGTGCTTACCGGCTTCTCGCCCGAGTAAAGCACAGAGCTCGGCAATATTTTGTTCATAGAGATCAGCCGCGTTAAGCAATGATTGAGCTCGAGTCGCGGCGGTTTTTTGTGACCAGCTGTCTACCGCACTCAGAGCAATTTCGATGGCCGAATTAACGTCGTCTGGCGACGCCTCGATAACCTGACCGACAACATCGTTGGTGTTTGCTGGGTTGATAACATTTAGCGCACCGGACTGCGAGCCTGTTTGCAAGCCTGTTTGAGCAACCGTTTCCGTGTTGAGTTGTTTACCGGCCTGCCATGTGTGTGATTGAAATTTCTCACGCTCATCCAGCAGCACTTGAATCGATGCAGGGTCGTTAATGCGAAAACCTTTGGAGTTGACCCGCTCTGGACTGAACAGAGCTAATGGTTTTTTGATTGCCGGGTGTTCGGTATCGGCAAAAGAAAGCGTTTCCTCGATGGGGCAACGGGCGACTTCCATAGCTGAGAGGTCGGTATTTACTATTTGGTTGACGAACGAGCTGTTGGCCCCGTTTTCCAGTAAGCGTCTAACCAGATAGGCTAGCAGGTCAACGTGAGCACCGACCGGTGCGTATATTCGGCAAGCCGTGTCATGCTTGTTTTTAACGTGTTGATGTAAAGCTTCACCCATGCCATGAAGCCGCTGAAACTCATAGCTCGACACATCCGCACCAGCGAGATAGCGAATCGCCGTTACCGTGTGGGCATTGTGCGTTGCAAATTGCGGGTATATGACATCTCGGTTGTCGAGTAGGCGTTGTGCGCAAACCAGATAGCTTAAATCTGTATGGGCTTTGCGCGTGTAAACCGGAAAGTTTGCTAAGCCCAGCTCTTGAGCCTGCTTAATTTCTGCATCCCAGTAGGCGCCTTTTACCAGCCGTACCATAATGCGCCGTTTTCGCGTGTGACATTGATCAATAAGCCAATCGAGAACGGGTAGTGCGCGACGACTATAGGCTTGTACAACAACGCCAAA
>CALHOI010000066.1 GCA_938035525.1 uncultured Granulosicoccaceae bacterium | reverse complement strand
TACCTGAACAAGCCTGAAGCGGTATTGGTAAAAGCCGGGTTGTTGACCATACCGTCAAGCAGTGGAAAGTCTGATCGAGCGAATACGTCAAACGGTGTTTCGGACAATGCCGTGTTAGAGCTGCTTGGCACGCCCAGTCTGTCAAATGCAAAGGCTGCATTGCGGTAAATGCTATATGCGAAAAAGGGAAAGATATCTTCAAATTCTCGTTCGTCCTGGAAGCCCTTACTGGATAACCATAAGTCGTCTTGCATGAGTCTGCCCGCGACGCGGAATTGCAAACTGTCTCTGGCAGTGGGTGCCGGTTCAGTGTCAGTGCCAGTTCCAGTGGGCTCGACCGTGAAGAACGCTGTGGATTTTTCACCAAACGTTAACCAGAGGCCATCGCCGGCGATTTCAAGTTTGCCTTGTGTTGCATCAAAGCTATTGAAAATAATGTCACTGCCAATGTAGATCACTGTGACCGGCTTGAAAAACTCAAGCGCCTCTTCAGGAAGTCGTGCTAAAAACTGGGAGAAGCGCAGGCCCATCCAATCGTGCGTGACAATGGTTCTTGCCATGATGCTATCAACAGAAGGATTGAAAGCTGACATGCCGATAAACGGCAGGGTATCTAAGTCGCAAGCATTCTCCAAGTCTGCGATGTAGCAATCTCGCAGCACTTCGCGATAGAAGCTAGTGGACTGATAGACATAAGCGTTGTCAAATCCGAGCGGCTCTCGTTGATCGGCTGGTATGGCTGGTCTGATAATGGGTGGCAGGTTGACGACATCTTCTTCCGTTTCTCCCATTTCCCCCATGTTTTCCATCTCGCAGGGGCTTGCTTCCGTACATTCTGTCGTTACCGGCCCGGTTTCTTCTGCTGGCTCGGATGAGCCACTACTGCAGGCACTGAGCAACAGCGCTGCCAGAATTGCCAGTGCTGGATAAGGCTTGGATAGGCTGATATTGCGTCTTGAGATAAACATGGTGTTCTTCCGTGGTCAGCGTCTTTCCCAAGTTTAACAAATGTGACATTTAAAAATGAGTATTGGTTTAAATAGTTGAATTAAATCGACTTACTGGGAGAAAATGCCAAATAGTCAGCGCTTAGCAGGCGGTTCTGTTGATACTAAAGTCTAGTGACCGTCGTCTGAACGCCAGTGAGCAACCGGTTCATGCATTGTTTGAAGGTTGGCGACATCATCTCCGTCAAGTTGTCGCAGTAACAGGCGAGCCAGTTCCGAACCGGTACGCTGCAGATTTTCTGCGACAGTGTCAATGTTAGGGTATAGCAAGGGCAATATCTCCGAAGTTTGCCGACTGGTGAGATCGTAGTGTTCGTTGAGGTTAAGTCCCTTGTCTTTCAAGCCTCCAATCAGTGCCAGTGCCGTTAACTCGCTGTTGCAAATAATGCCATCGTATCGGCTTTGCGAAGCAGCCAGTTTATGCGCAAGTTCTCTGACACCGTTTGTTGTACCCAAAGCACTTGCATCATCAATGACGTCACCCTGCGCACCGGTTTTTGCCAACACTTTTTTAAAGCTATTGATGGCGATAGAGTGATAGGTGGTGCCATTGTCTGCTGCAACCAGCAGCAGGTTTTTTCGGGAGCGATTTATCAGGCGCTCAACCGTTAGCTCGATGAATTTTTCCACAGGAAAATCATGGAAGGCGTGGGGTGAATAAAATTCGGTACGTCCGTGCGACACAAACGGAAAGTCTGCGTCCATCATCAGTTGTACGCGCCGATCTCGAGCGCTGGTGTGTGTCAGGATAACGCCATCAGCAATGCGGTTTTCCATAATGTAGCGTACCGATGCCGTGATGTTTGTCGGGTCAATCTCAGGTATGACGTTGAGATGGAATGGTGTTTTACGAAGTTCTTTTCCAATTCCCTGAATAAGTGAACGGGTAAAATCTATGCTGTTTTCATCAGCAGAAAGTGCCAAAGCCAATACGTTTGTTCTGCCTGTTCTTAGACGCACTCCCGCGTGATTGGGTACATACCCCAGCTGCTGAGCTGCCTTGGCGACTTTATCGTTGGTGCTTTTCTTTAGTTTTTGACCATCACGCAGCGACAGCGATACGGTTGACAAGCTCAAGCCGGTAAGCTCCGCTATGGTCTTGAGCGTTGGCCGTGATTGGTTTGGTGTTGGTTTCAAAAATAGCCACTTATTGCAACGTTGCAGTTAGCCGAGTATACCGTGATCGAAACAATACGCAAAAAATGATGCAGTAATATTGGGTCATTTTCGAGAATAGTGTTGCATTAATCGTTTTTTTATTGCATCGTTGCAATTGTAGTTAGTATGTCAAATAGTCAAAAAATAGAAATAGCAACAACCAAAACAGTAATTACCAACTTGAGTAACCAGCTCGAGTAACCAACTAGACAGGAGAGATTTGATATGTCCCAATTTCGTAAAGCCGTTGCCGTGCTTGCCGTGGCAACTGCAACAAGCACGATAGGAATCAGCACCGCCTCCGCAGAGGGTGTTTTGTTCTGGGCAACGCAGGCCAAGCCAGTTGAAGAAGCCCAAGCCATGCGTCAGGAGGTTTTGTCAGGCTACGAAGGTGAGGTTGATTTCCAGCCATCGGACGGTGGTCCCTGGCTGACACGACTGCAAGCAGAGTTGGGCGCTGGTAAAGGTAAAATCGGCGTACTGGGTTCATTACATGGTGATCTGATCAGCCTGGGTGACGATCTGGTTGACCTGTCTGATGTTGATCTTGGCGGTGCTGAAGTCAACGAAAAGTTCATGGAACTGGGCAAGCTGGGTGGCAGCGAGCAAAAGTACATTCCGTGGATGCAAGCAACTTATGTTATGGCTGCAAACAAGAAAGCACTGGAGCATTTACCAGAAGGTGCTGACGTCAATGCGCTAAGCTATGACCAGCTTATTGAATGGGCAAAGAATATGGCCGATGCCACAGGCTCTCCAAAATTCGGTTTCCCTGCTGGTCCCAAAGGCCTGAAGCATCGTTTTTTCCAAGGTTATTTGTATCCGTCATACACCAACTCCATGGTGACAAAATTCCGTTCTGCCGAAGCTGAACAAGCATGGAACAAGTTTAAAGAGTTATGGCAGTACACCAACCCAGGTTCAACTGGTTACTCGTTCATGCAAGAACAGTTATTAACCGAGGAAGTGTGGGTTGCTTTTGATCACACATCCAGACTTGCTGGTGCATTCAATGATCGCCCTGACGATTTCATAGCTTTCCCAGCGCCTGCTGGTCCGACCGGACGCGGGTTTATGCCTGTCGTTGTTGGTATAGCCGTGCCCACTACCGCACCTGACATGGAAGCGGCTAAAAAGTTGGTGGCCTACATGGTTAAACCAGAAACTCAGGTGGCAACCTTGAAAGCCACCAACTTCTTCCCCGTTGTTAGCACAGAGCTGCCCGATGATATGCCTGCCGCTGTAAAGATCTCAGGCGCAGCCATTGCCGCAATGTCAGGTTCTGCAGATGCAAACCCTGGTCTGTTGCCGGTCGGTCTGGGTAAGCTTGGTGGTGAATTTAATCAAGTGTACGTCGATGCTTTCGAACGAATCGTGCTCGGTGGTGAAGACGTTCGCGAGGTACTAGACTCGCAAGCTGAAACACTGCGCGGTGTTATGAACGAAGCAGGTGCGCCTTGCTGGGGGCCAGACCCAGCATCTGAAGGTCCTTGCCCGGTTGACTAAAGCGTCAAGATAAACAAAAGCAAATTGCACTTGTACGCGCTATTTGCATTGACGCTTTTATTGGGCGTTTGCGATAGCTTGCAATCGCTTTATTGTTAAGATGTTTGCCGGTCAAATTTACTCGACCGGCAAACATCGATCTATTGGTAACACTTCACCCGTCTCATTTTCGTTGACTGACACTGCGGTACTCAGGGCTGAATTAAATGCAAAGCCGTTCTCTGCCATACCTGTTGTTGCTACCTGCAACTGTGTTTCTTGTCTGCTTCTTCCTGTATCCGTTTGTGCTAGTTGCATGGCAGGCTTTTGCCACGGATGAGGGCGAAATAACGGGAAAGTACTTTAACAAAATGGTGTCGCATTGGAAGTTTGAAAAAGCGCTGTATTACACACTGGCTTTGGCACTTGTCGTGGTTCCGGTTCAGTTGGTTTTATCATTGATGATGGCCAGCTTTGTATCCAGTATGAAAAAAGGCCGCGACCTTATCCTTTATATATGGACTATCCCACTGGGCATATCAGACTTGGCCGCGGGCATTATCTGGTTAGCTATATTCGATCAAACCGGCTTTCTTAATTCCGTTTTATATTCCACCGGCATAGTAGACGAGCCGGTTACATTTTTAGGTTATCAAAACAAAGGAACGATTTTTATCGCCGTGGCCTTAGCAGAAATTTGGCGGGCTACCGCCATAATGCTGGTTATTCTGGTTGCTGGTATTGGGCTTATCCCCAAAGAGTATTACGAGGCAGCCCAAGTGTACGGCGCAAACTCCTGGCAGCGATTTACCAAGATTACGTTGCCCTTACTTAAGCCCAGTTTGCAAACAGCGCTTATATTAAGAGTCATTTTAGCCTTTGAAGTTTTTGCTGTTGTGTCAGCACTGGGAGGTACAAATTTACCCGTGCTAATGGGTGAAGTATATAACCGTCAGTTCGTGTTGCAGGATAACCATACAGCGGCGGCTTTTGCCATGCTCATATTGTTTATATCCATTATCAGTACCGTTTTCTTTATGTGGGCCTTGCGCACCCCGAAGGGAGTAAAAGCATGAGCACTGCCCCTAATATGGTTGTGGGTCAAAGCAAAGCCGCTCGGTGGTCATTCAACATTGCCGTTATATTGCTTTGTCTGTGGGTGCTGGTACCCATTTACTTACTGATTTCAAACGCGTTATCTGCACCTGCGGACGTTAACGGTTTTCCCAAAAAATTACTGCCAAGCGTTAATACCGAAAGTGTTGAGTTTTTTATCGGCTTTTATGGCGTCACTAAAGCCCTGTGGAGTTCGGTGCAGGTTGCCTTTCTGACCATGGTTATGGCTGTACTCATTGGTGCGCCGGCAGGCTACGCCTTATCACGATTCGATTTTCGCGGCAAAAGCTTGTTTAGAATCATGATTTTAATGACGCGTGCTTTTCCTTTGCCACTGTTAGCTTTGCCTATGGCAATCATGTTTATTAAGGTGGGGCTCGATGACACCGTTTTCGGGTTGGCTATAGTGCACACCACGCTGGCACTGCCTTTTGCGGTCTTAATAACGTATTCGTTATTTTCAGGAATACCAATAGAATTAGAAGAAGCTGCATGGACGCTAGGTTGCAATCGCTTGCAAGCCTTTATAAAAGTCATTTTTCCGCTGGTTTTACCGGGTATAACGGCCTCGGCCATCTTTGCATTTGTTACTTCATGGAACGAAGTATTTGCAGCTGCCGTTCTGACAATTGAAAACCGGACGCTGCCTGCGTTTCTGTTGCAAAGTCTGGATGATGCGCCTCTGCATTTAAAATTTGCAGGTGGGGCGGTTCTGGTGCTTCCTGCTTTGTTGTTCTTGTTTTTTGTTAGGAAGTATTTGTTTTCCATGTGGGGAATCGCAAACCGATAGTCATTGAAATGAAATTAATGGATGCGAATTTTATAGTTTTGAATTTGATGGGCATGAATTTGTTAGAAATGATTTTGATAGAAATGACTTTGATAGAAATGAACGCTGGTTTTTTCTTATTTGAGGCGCCGTTGTGGCTGAGATAAATATTAAACAAGTTGCCAAACGCTTTGGTAAAACTGATGCACTGCATTCAATTGACCTGACTGTAGAAGATCAGGAATTTGTGGTGCTGCTTGGTGCCTCTGGTTGTGGCAAAACAACCTTGCTACGCATTGTTGCAGGGTTGGAAACAGCAAGCTCCGGTGAGGTTCATATTGGTGGTCGACGTGTTGATCATCTGCCACCGAAAGATCGTGGCATTGCCATGGTGTTTCAGAACTATGCCGTGTTCCCGCACTTAACTGTTTATGAAAATATTGCGTTCGGATTGCGTATGGCAAAGCTGGACGAAAAAGAAATAGACAACCGCGTCAATAGAACGGCCAGTTTGATGCACATTGACGCGCTATTAAAGCGCTATTCTGGGCAATTGTCTGGTGGTCAGCGGCAGCGAGTGGCCGTTGCGCGTGCATTGGCTACAGAGCCAGAGGTGATTCTAATGGATGAACCCTTGTCTAATCTTGATGCGCTGTTGCGCATGGAAATGCGCGCAGAGCTTAAAGGTATTCTGGCGCAAAGTAAGACCACCACTATATATGTTACCCACGATCAAGTAGAAGCCATGAGCATGGCAGATCGAATCGCCATAATGGAAGCGGGTAAAATTATTCAGGCCGACACACCAGTAGAAATTTACCGAAACCCTGCGGCACACTTTGTTGGCTCGTTCATTGGTAACCCACCCATGAATTTTCTACCAGCGAAAAAAATGGATAGCAGCACATGGCAGGTTGCCGGTGCAAGCTACCACGGTCCGGCCAGTGATAAGTCGGAAATTCAGTTTGCCATAAGACCAGAAGACCTGATCGTTGACGCTAACGGACCATTGCAAGCAACAGTCAAGTTAGTAGAGCCATTGGGTTCGCACTTGCTAGCTAGTTGTAACGTGGAAAATACTTTGTTCAGAGTAGCGCTAGACAGCGATGCACAAGTTAAGGCCGGTGATACGCTGTCTCTGCAACCGATGTCCGATCGCGTTCGCTGGTTTGATACCGAAACAAAATTGGCCTTACAGTAACCTAAGTTAAACCGTCATTATGAATAGCAGCCAGAAAAAACAACTGTTCGACGAGGCGGCGAACATCTTACAAGTTAATGATCGGGGTGGGTATACCATTCCGACACAGGGGCTTTATCCATTTCAATGGAATTGGGATTCGTGTTTAACCGCCATTGGACAAGCTCATATTAGCGAGGCCCGTGCCTGGCAGGAAATAGACACCTTATTCGCTCATCAATGGGAAGATGGTATGGTGCCGCATATTATTTTTCATGAACTAGACGACGGCTATTTCCCGGGCCCCGATGTTTGGAATACAAAGCAAGCCACGCCAACCTCGGGTATTACACAACCGGCGGTAGCAGGTTTTGCGATAAAACGTTTGTACGACAGAAGCAAAGACAAAGCACTGGCAAAAAGGCATGCAAGCGAGTTATTAGAAAAAATAGACCGTTGGCATCAGTGGTTTTATGCGTCTCGTGACCCGGCTAACACTGGGTTGGTTGCACTTATCCATCCATGGGAAGCAGGGCGTGATAACTCGATAGACTGGGATGATGCCTTTGAGCGCGTACCAACAGAGGGTGTAACACCTTACACCAGGCGCGATACCCAACACGCCGATCCATCTCATAGACCCACCAAAGCACAGTATGATCGCTATCTGTGGCTGGTTGAGCATTTCAGGTCTTTGGATTGGAACAACTCAGTGTTGCACAACG
This sequence comes from uncultured Granulosicoccaceae bacterium, assembly GCA_938035525.1. Classification (GTDB taxonomy): domain Bacteria; phylum Pseudomonadota; class Gammaproteobacteria; order Granulosicoccales; family Granulosicoccaceae; genus Granulosicoccus. Next base: position 12,148 of record CALHOI010000066.1, on the reverse strand, counting down.
AATCACCGTTTCAACTGGTTGACCCCGGGTTTAACGCCATCTTAATTCGTTCCTGTGCAGATTTAGCCAAGTTGGCTGAAAAGCTGAACGCTCCGGACATCGCCGTGCGTAATACGCAGCTGGCAGCAAGAGGGCTTGCAGCACTGGAATCCTTGTGGAGCGACAAGTTAGGCCAATATGTGTGTTTCGACAGAGCCGAAGGTCATGCGGTTGAGAGTGCATCAATTGGTGGGATACTCCCTATTTTTGCAGCGATTCCGGCACAACGTGCCACGGATTTGGTAGCGCGACTTAATCAACTCTCTGGTCATGCGCGGTATCTCGTGCCCAGCCACGACCCAAGCGATAGCAGATTTGATGCTAAGCGATATTGGCGAGGGCCAGTATGGCTTATCGTTAATTACATGATCACCGATGGTTTGCGCAACGCCGGGCACAACGAAGCAGCACAGAAAATAGAAAGTGCTTGCCTGGAACTGATTGAAACAGGTGGCTTTGCAGAATACTACGACCCAATAACGGGTGAGGCCTGTGGTGGTGAGTCATTTACCTGGACGGCCGCGATGGTATTGGAGTTTTTGGAAAGAGTATAGAAACAGTTACGGGTAGTATTTAATTTGCTGTTTTTTTTGCTGTTTTTTTTGCTGTTTTTATTTCGTTGCTTTTATTTTAAAGTAACCTGCATGCTCAATGGTCCTCTAAAGGCCCATCCGCCAAATTCAACCGAGGAGGCTAGCGCAATATCGGGGAATTTATCAAACAACATGGGCAGGGCGACGTTGCCGATCAGCATCTTTGAAGCCGCAGCGCCGGCGCAAAAGTGTGGGCCGGCACCAAAGCTAATGTTATTGCCAGGTTTACGGCTTATGTCAAAACTGTCTGCCTTGTCAAACACATTGCTGTCTCTGTTGCCGCTGGAAAACATAAGAAAAGCCCTCGACTCTGCATTAAAAGATGCGTCTGCCCTGGTGTAAGGCTTGGCGATGCGCCTTGGAGACATCCCGATAGGGGATACCCATCTGGCGTACTCCTCGAAAGCGTTTAACCAACTGTGTTGTCCATTGATAATGCTATTGAGTTGCTCCGGGTGTTTTAACAGTGCCCAAACAGCACCGGCTATCGCGTCACGTGGTTCGTTCTGCCCACCGCTTATAGCCAGTTTGATATTTGCTCGGATACTCTCCATGGGTTGTGTTGAACGCTGCAAAACACTCAGTAAGGAATGCTCTGCTAACGTTGATTCTGGCAGTAGCATCTCATCGATACAACGGTCTATAAAAGCAGTTGCCTCATTACAAGCTTGTTCTACTGATGCGTCTCCTGCGTAATTGGCAATCCCGTCTATCATTGCCTGAGAACAGCGATCGAGTTGTTCCGGCGTCATGTTGGTTAAACCGGTAATGTGCCTAAGCGCATGGGCCGAGACAGGCATGGCAAAATCGGTAACCAGATTGCACGTATCCGAATCGGTCAAATCATTTAATACGGATTGGGTTGTTTTTACCATGTGCTGATGCCAAACCGCTTTTACCGCCTTTGGCGATAGAGTGGGCTGTGCTTGTCGTCGTTCAACTATGTGGGCATCGTAGTCTTTTCGCATCATGTTTTCGCCCATCAGCACGTTCATTAAACCGTCAGGCTGCGATGATGAAAAAACGTCAACCATCTTTTCGCACTCGACAATATCCTTGTGCAAATTAATTAAGGTGGCGTTGAGTTGAGGAACGAAGCAGATGGGTGTCCTGGCTCGCATGTCTGATAAAACCGGGTAAGGGTCGTGCCAAAACGCTTGTAAGTCGATGTCTACAATGGGTGTGCTCATGCGATTTATTCGAGCGCTATAACGTATTCAATGTAGTTCAATAGGGTCGCCGTGTGGTGTGCGAGATGCCGCCTCATGCCATGCTTGCCTGCGTTGATCTAGCTCGCCTGCTGTGGTGATATTTTTAGAAGCGACGATGGTTTCCAAAGCGGCCAACCAGTGCTGATAATAGCTGCGGTTTTCCGTCGCGGTCTCTTTGCCTTGTAGGGTGTGTTCGTTACCATGAATATGTAGAGTCAGTTCCTGCGCCCATTCAGTCCAGGTAAACACACCTTGCTGGTGCAAGTGCACAGCCATTGCAAACGCCTGTGCTTCCCAGGGTTCGTTAAATATCGGTTCGTCGTCAACCAGCACCATGTCTGGCAGTTGTTCTATTTCAGATTTATTCATGTTCGTCACCGGGTGTGTGCAAAACCAGATAGGGCTCCCATAAATCCAAAGAAACGGTGTCTTGTGGGTTTTTATCATCGCCCCACAACGCTGTGGCCTTAAATTGAATCTGATACAACCATTGTGGGTTTTCACCCAAACCTTGTGCGCTTGAATCGGGGTATACGTGTACGCCGAATACTTTGCTGACAATGCCTATTTTGTCGCGTGCATAGCGAGGCAGACGGGTGTGGCTTTGCGGGTGTTTGTTTATGGTTCTAACCAACTGGCCTGTCTGGAAAGCAGCGGGGTGTGTTTGGGGGCGGTCGGCCGGTCCACCAGCCTTTAAAGCAGACTGGACATCGGCTTTGAGCAATTTTCGTTTGATTGGAGCCGCAGGTTCTAGCGCGGTGCCTTGATTTATTTCCTCTGCCGATACCATGTCGTGGTCTTGCAGCAATTTTATTAATCCTTCCAACCAAATGCGGTAATAGCTAAACTGCATGTAGCTGGCAGGAGGTAGTGTCTCTCGGGCAAATCGGCTTTGGTCTATATTCCATGTTCCGCAAGCACCCATGGCAATGGCCATGCCCATGACTCTTGATTCCCAGTGCGCGTGAAAATTGGGTTCCGTAACATCGGAGGCTTGGGATTCGTCTATAACGGGACCAAATCCCATCATGCCTCCCAGATCAGCGCCGCCGTTCATGTGTTTGCTTCCACTGGCGGTATGATCGCTGTACCAATCATGGCATTGCGAGTCACTAGCGCCGCCAGGTTTTCCTCGCTCATGTTGTCAGTTCCTTGCGGTCTTTGCGGAATAACCAGATAACGAATTTCTGCCGTTGAGTCATGTACTTCAATAGCCGTTGAATCGGGCAGGGTTAGTCCAAAGTCTGCTAACACACCGCGTGGGTCGATAACCGCCTTAGATCGAAACGGCGGCGATTTATACCAGGTTGGCGGTAAGCCCAGCACCGACCAGGGATAACAGGAGCACAACGTGCAAACAACAAGATGGTGAGTCTCATTAGAGTTGAACACGGCTTCCATGTGTTCACCCTGACGAGACATATAGCCCAGTGAGTGAATAGCAGCGGTGGCGTCATCGGCTAGCCACTGACGAAACGTTGGGTCAAGCCAGGACTTGGCAACAACATGTGCGCCGTTTTGTGGGCCGATTTTCGTTTCGTACGTTTGTACAATTTCGTCGACAGCACTGCTGTCGAGGTAACCTTTTTCGCTCAGCAAACTCTCAAGTGCACGCACCCGAGCATCGGTATCGCTCATGTGCGAGTGGTCATGGTCGTCATGGCTGTGCATGGTGGAGATTCCCGGTTAGCGGAGGCGTGAACCAATATACTAAAAACCGCGGTGCTATGCCGGGAATCAGCCTGGGTGACTTTTTATTCCGGTTGAGAGGCCAGTATCAGCAACTGTTTGTGGAACTCTATCCAGTCAGCGCTGTTTGACGACCAGCTTGGCAAACCTTGACCGTCGGTCAGTGCTGATGGCATTTGTCTCAACATCAGCGCTTGAGCTTCTGCCGGATTTTGCTGCAGGGCCAACCAATACAGCTCGGCGTCTTGCAACCCACGCCGCCAGGCTTTTAATCTCATGGAAGGCACAGGGCCCGGGGATTTGGTTAAGCCGATTTTATCCAGTTGGTTGCCCGGATAAACCAGTACGCCATTGCCTGCTCGATCTTCATCAGGGTTAAATTGTGGATCGCGAAACGGAAAATCGTTACTGCCTAAATTGACGGCCCACATTAGTTGACCCTGAAAACCGTATCTGGCGCCAATGACTCCCCAGGTTCGCATTTCTATGCCGGATGCATTAATGCTGTGCGCTCCAACGGCCGGATGTCCATGATGATAAAACCAGGCTTGCTCGCCCGCGTCGATGCGCTGTTTTAAAAACTGCGTATCGGCCGCTCCTGCATTGGGTGCCCACAGACGTATAGTGCCGGTCAGGTCTAGTCCCGGTTGATCTTTCCATTTTGCCGGGTTGCTGTGACTTGTCCATATTAAGTCAATGACGGTTGACCCTGAACCGTCATCAATATTAGCCTGAACTGCAGCCATTTGCTGATGCACACGCGCTATGTATTCGTCAGCCGTCTCGGTAGCGGTGTCGCTTATTTCTGGCCCGTCAACTTCATCGAAAATATAAGCAAAGTAGCTAGTGTTGCGCCAATTATTTTTAACCACTTGATCGTCCCAGGCAGAAGCCAGCAAGCGAAACTGCGCGATGTCATCGCTTGCAAGGTCGGCTCGTATATCAAAATCTTGTGGCCATGGTGTTCGCCAGATAGCAACCGGGGTATTTGCGCCAGGTCCGATATAGCCTTGCTCTGCAGTGAACAATTCGCCGCTAAGCATGGGATCAATGATGGCAGAGTAGGCGTCCAATTGCTGTGCGGACAGTATCCTGGGTAAGCGTTCAATAAACACCATTCGGTGCTGGTGCGCGAGGCGTTGATAGCAATGTGCCATGGCTTGCCATTGTGGCTGCGTTATATCAACACCTGCACCTTCAAGAATATAGGTACGATAAAGTTCGCCTACCGCATTGATGGATGGTTTATCTGGTAGGGTCGTTTCGTGCACAGTAAAAGTGACCGGCAGCTGTATTTGAGTATCATCCAGTGTTAGCTGCAATGTTTGTTCGTAAACGCCTGCTTCTACTGTGGAGCCAATGTAAGTGTCTATCCAAATGGATTGGTTTTCGCCAACGTTTTGCGCTAATACAATCGACGTGTCAGATCTGCTCTGCGCACTTTGACAGGTATTGTGCGTAGGTATTAATGCATCAGGGTACTCATCTGGCCATGGCAATACCGAGGTGGGAGGTCCCCAGGTGTAACCAGCATTATCGATGGGGTGATAAAACGCCGAAAAAGTCGATTGCGCAAAACCCTCTACAGCTGAATTGGACTCGACATCGGCTATGTTGATATCGCTTAATGTCAGATCGATTGTTGCAGGAGCCTGCTGCGACGCTTTAGTTAGTATAAGTTGAAATGCAATGGTTTCGTTTTTGGCCCCGTGTAGGGCAATTGCGCCTTGGCTCCAGTCAAGGTCTTTGTGTTCATAAGGTACTGACCCAGAGCGAGTAATTTTTGCCATATCGCTGGCTGGACACACCGCAACACCCCGTTTTGTGTCTATGCAAGCTTGGGTAACAGTAAGCTCGTTTATTTGCGTGCTGAGAACCGCTTCTGAGTCAGCTAATTTTGCGCCCGAGTCGCAGGCCAATAAAGCACCACACAGTATTAGTCCCAAGGCATTTTTTAAGCATTGGGTGTATGCGCTTTGATTGGTTTGTTCTAAAGCGCGCATTAAAAAGTATTCGTATTTGGTCATGTTGCTCAGATGGGTGCCCTCAGAGGTGAGACCCACATTATGTAACGCCAACTATAGCTCGAAACGCTCCCTCAACCGCAAAGAGTTGGATCAGAAACTGTCAAAAAACGTATCAGAATGAGAACCAATAGGGATTTAGATTGCCTGGCTGGCGGACATCTGATTACCAAGGCCTCCACTGATGCCGGTATCGGTGTGCAGCGAATAATGTAATCAAGCTCAGACTTGCAAAGAAATGCGAAGCAGTTTGGCCTTTCCAATGCGCACCCTGAAGCTTTGTTTAGCCGTATCAACAGCCAAACTCAGTCTTTTTCTGCTTAAAAAGCCGCCAATGCTTTGTGCTTATTTGGCGACCGTCAGATAAATGGCTTTTTACGGTCTATATATAAGGTGCGACAGGGTCAATGAGGAACGACAACCTTGATCCATGTTGCATTGATTAAGAATCCACAACGGGCTGTGCCGCTCGTCGGGTGGCAATTTAATTCGTTTAAACCAAGGGAACGTTGTTATGCGAATCGTGTTTGTCATTGCACTTCTGATTTCTCACTGCTTTTTAATATCATCCGTTCACGCTCAGTCCTGGGCGAACCAGTCAAACATGAAAGTCAAACGCTCCGAAGCATCGGCGGTGGAATATAACGGGCAGCTTTACGTGTTCAATGGTTTCTCACAGGGCTTATTCATTGGCAACAGTGTGGAGAAATATAATCCGGGGTCGAAAAGCTGGAGCCTGCTGGGTAGCACATCGGTTTCTAAAACCAACGCAGTAACGCATAACGGAACGATCAGAGTAGGTGCTGATGTTTGGATAATTGGTGGCCGAGTGGGTGCGCACCCGGGCAGAGTGACTGCTGATGTGTGGATTTATAATATCAACAGCAAGCAATGGCGAAACGGACCGAAGCTACCCAGGCCCATGGCAGGCGGTGGTGCTGCTTTGGTGAACAACAAAATATATATGTTTGGTGGTGTGGACGCGCAAGCTAAATGCGACGTGGACTATCACTATGTATACGACCTTAACAACAGCCGTGCTGGATGGAAAAATATCACTGCATCGGCTGGCATGCCTGAAGCACGAAATCACTTCTCGACGGTTGTGCTTGGAAACAAGATTTACGCGATTGGTGGTCAACACGGACATGATGGTTGCCCGGGCAGACAAACAGGCAATGTGACCGATGTGCATGTGTTTAACACGGCTAATAACAAATGGAGCAGGCTTGCCAGTTTGCCAACAAAAGAATCCCACAATGAACCATCCACGTTTGCGCACAATGGTTTTATTTACACCGTTGGGGGCTCTGGAGCAGGGAACAAAATAATGCGTTACGATCCCACGAAAAATAAGTGGTCGCAGTTGGCTACTTTGCCTGAGAAACTGGTTGCCCCGGTTGCTCGTATTTTTAATGGTCGCCTGGTTGTTGCCGGTGGTGGTGCTCCGATAACCGAGAAGTCCATTCCAGCGGTACGGGCACTGCAAATCAGTGCGTTTAATGATGTTGCTGGCGGTGGTCAGACGCAACCAGAACCAGAACCAGAACCAGAACCAGAACCAGAACCAGAACCAGAACCAGAACCAGAACCAGAACCAGAACAGGATGGCGGAAACCAAATCCAGGTAACTGGAAACACCATTAGCTGGCCAGATGATGGTTGGTATCAAGTTCAAAGTCAGGCGGACTACCAAGAAGTTTGTGCAGGCGTTCGCTATTGCGAGGTAGGCGCTGGACAATACATTGTTATCAACCACACCACTGGACAGCGATATGAAAACATCACGGTGGTCGGTCAGTCTGCCGAGTCTGGCACTTCCGTGATTCGCGTCAACGGTAACGTCATTAGCTGGCCCGACGATGGATGGTATCAAGTTCAGGATGCGCAAAACTACACAGAAGTCTGCGGTGGCGGTTCTTCATGTCGCGTGGCTGACGGGCGATATAATGTTATTAACCATACGAAATCGATTCGTCACGAAGGCATAGTGGTTGGTGCGCAGGCAAGTGCGCTGCCGTTGGAATTAAAGCTAAGCTATTTCACAAAGACCATGCAGCGCATGGCCGGTGATGCGTTGATGCAAATCAACCAGCAATACAGTAGTGGGATTTTACCCAGTAAACTTATCCATTGCACTCTCTTCAGCGAGCATACAGGCGTAGCTACAACGGCTGGGTGCTACAAAGATGAAACGCTTCATGGAATTAGTTCGTCGCTGAGCGCTTTTACATTCACTGATAAAGCTCAGTGGCCATTGTTTAGCTGTGAGAGTTCAGTTTTGAGTAATACCTTGGCCGGATGCCAATTATTATCGGCACACGCACTTGTGTCAGGTCTGTACCTGCATTACGGGACTTCACCGCGAGTGCATAGCCCCGCACTGAGCGGTTACACGCAAAATGTCGTTATTTCAGACGACTTGCTGGACGTACTTGGTTTTTCCGTAAATGAGTCTTTTGGACAAGCCTGTTTCGTTAAGCTATTGGACAATGGTGTCGTCGAGCTCCAACGAGAATCATCAACGGCTATGTGCGATGCAATACTGCATAAAGCGCTGATCGCATTGATGAGATCAAACCCATAACACAAACCGTACCCGTGCTAACTGCTGCCTTACAAAGTGTTCTCGTACATACTAATTGACCTGAATATTGGTGGTTGCATGGTTTTGATATAGTACAGCCATGGACAGACGGACTTATTTAAAATCAGTGGCAATAGTCGCGGGTGGGATATTCATGCCCGCGGGTATTATGGCTATTGTAGGTCGTAACGGCCTGTTGGCTGATAAAAGCAACGTTGCCGGTGTTGGTACAGTTAAGGAGTCTGCTTCATCGAGCTTAACTGATCCAGATGTGACTGGATTTGACGGTCATATCATGGGCACCCGCTACTCTGTACGCATTGCGCAAAATAACGCTCCATCTGAATCTGCAACGCACCTAAAAAGAGTTTCGACCAACAACAGGGTGAGTAAAACGCAGTTAGCGAAACTGTCACGCAAAGTCGAAGAACAACTACAGACTATTGACGCTTTGATGTCAACGTGGAAATACGATTCGGAAATATCGCGTTTTAACCGATCAGTCAGCCCCGAATGGCAATCCTTGTCGCCGGCAACCGTTCAAGTTATAAACCATGCGCTGAAAACCAGTCGGCGCAGTATGGGTGCATTTGATGCCACTGTTGGTCCATTGGTAGATCTGTGGGGGTTCGGCGCGCCAATGCAAAACAGCAGCCTTGCCTCCAACGAAATAAGGAAACCCGCTAGTGAGCACATAAACCAGGTGTTGACCAGCGTGGGCTATTCGGGCATTGAAATTAATACCTTGCAAAACCAGGTACGCAAGCTCAAGTCAAAGACCCAGCTAGATTTATCAGGCATTGCTAAGGGATATGCGGTTGATCAAGTTGCTCGGGTGCTTGATGATGATGGTATTCAACATTATTTGATTGAGATTGGTGGTGAGTTGCGAGCAAAAGGATTTAGGTCTTTAAACACTCCATGGAAAGTGGCGATAGAAAAACCGCATACAGGCCAGCGAAATGCCTTATTTGTCCTGGCTTTAAACAACAGCGCAGTAGCGACCTCCGGTGATTACCGAAATTATTTCCTTCAAGATAACAAAAGATACTCGCATGTTATTGATCCGCGGTATGGCGTACCGGTCCAGCACGATCTGGTTTCAGTAACTGTGGTCAGTAAGACCACCATGGAGGCAGATGCTTTATCAACTGCGCTAATGATAATGGGGCCTGGGCAGGCATTATCGTTTTCGCAGAATAATCGCATTGCTGCACACTTCATCTACAGAACCGCTAATGGCGTTGTTGAACACCATAGTCCTGCGTTTGAACAATATGGCGTTTAAGCACTGCTGCTATGCATGTGCGTGGCACTGAGTTTAATATCAAAATGTGACCTTATCTTTGTATCCACTTCAGATTCGATATAAACCGGGTAGTGCGTGTTTAAAATATCCTGGGCGCGACGATTTGCAACAGCTCTTATATCCAGGCTACCGTTCGCAGTCCAGGTTTCGTGGTTTTGTCGGTCTGCTATGTCGGGATAAAGAAAATCAGACTGCATGCGGTTGAGTGTTTCCTGATGCCCCAGGTAATGGCCATCGCCATCAATGGCTTCAAATACTTGGTTGATATCTAACGTTGTATCGCAAACTTCAATCGGCGCAAGGGTTCGGAGGATGGAACCCAGCATGTCGTTATCTACCACATAACTCTCAAACGAACTTGCCATGAGTCCTGCTTGCACGCCACACGCTTGAGTAATCAGATTCGCACCTGTTTGCGCCGCCAACGTTATCGATAGACATTTCTCGTAGCCACTTTGCGCGTCGCTGATTTTGCTGTCTGTTGCGCCGGCAATGGTGGAATTTGGCAAGCCATAGAACTGTGCCATTTGAATAACACCTGCTGTCAACAAGGCTTGCTCGCCGCTACCGCCCGACATCGCACCGGTGCGTAAATCTGTCAGCATAGGTCTTGGGCCGCAAATGGTTTGTGCATCAGGGTTAACTATCCAGGCTAATATCATTCCAGCTAAAGTTTCAGCCATGGTTTGGGCAATACAACCGGCTATGGTAACTGGGCTTGATGCGCCCAGTTGTGAGAAGGTGTTGATACTGATGGGGATGCCGAGTTGTGTCGCACAGATTAAAACGTCGATGGCCTCTTCGCTAAAGCGCAGCGGAGACACCACGTGATTAACATTAAGTGATAAAAATGGCTTGTTGCAGAAGGCTTTTTTTGAGCCTGCAACCATTGAGCATAATTCGGCTATTGCATTTACAGATTGAGTATCGCTGGCACTGACCATAACGTGTTTTTGTGTGCCGGCCAGCGATGCATATGCTGTGTTGAGATCAAGTAAGTGCGGATCGCTAATATCACGTGCTACCACAGAGCGACTGAAAAAATGCACGTTCTGTAGCGAATCAGCGATTCGCGCCGCATCATAGAGGTCTTTAAGTGTTGATTCACGGTATTCGCCGGAGCGTAAATCAACTAAAAACGGTGATGCGCCGCCAGTGCCAACGAACACGCGCTTGTCCTGCAAGACCAAATCCAGCGCCTGCTGTTGTGCAAAAGAATCATACTGAGGTGCTGCAGTGTGCCGAGCATAAAGTGTGATATCGCGCCTAATGCCTTTTAAGGCCCTCTCAACAAGTTCGGCGGGGAAACAAATTCGGTTTCGAGATGATAATTCTCCACCGTTAGCAATAATAAGGTCGGCTGCAGTAGGCGGTACGTCCGACAATCCAACACGTGCAAGAATTTCAACAACGGATACGTGGATACGTTTCAACGCTTCATGACTCAGTGGGGTGAACCGCCCACCACTGCCTAACGTATCGGCCGCAGCTGAGTCAGTGTAAGTTTGCCGTTGAGCCGATGAACGTTTGCGTCCCCGATGTCTTTTCCTCAGTGGCTTGCGATGGTGACTTTGATTGCGTTGATTGTCACCAGCAATGGTTGTGCGCTTATGTGGTGCCGGTGAGGGCTTAGAGTCAATGTTATTGTCAGACATTCTGTTAACATCTCGCTATGGTAAGCCTGCCTGGGTACAGTGTACGCGCTTATGCAAGTCGAGCAATCGTCGGTTTTACAATATCAAGAGATTTTTATGGCAGTGGTATTTATAGCGAATCAAATATGAAAGTAGTCATAGTTGGTGTCGGCGCCATGGGGTCGATATACGCGGCCATGTTTGCTCAGGCTGGCCATGAAGTCTGGATTAGAGACCCCTGGCAAGAGCACACGCAGGCCATCGAGCGAGAAGGTATTCGGGTAGAGGGTGCGAGTGGTGATTGGCATGTCGGCGACTTTTGTCTGATCAATAAACCAGACGACTTCGATAATGCAGATCTTATTGTAGTGTCAACCAAAGCCGCCCATGTAGCCGGCGCTGCTAAAACGCTGCAGCCACATATAACAGCCAAGACCAAGGTGCTGACCATTCAAAACGGACTCGGATCGGCAGAGCGGCTTGCCGAATATATAGCCCCAGAAAATATTTATGTTGGTGTGGCTGAAGGGTTTGGTGCATCTATGAAAGCACCTGGGCATGTGCATCACACAGCAATGAATTTAATTCGAATTGGCGCTTTCAAACGAACCAATGCGCGCAAAATAGATCCGCTGGTCAAGCTCTGGTGTGACGCGGGTTTTAAAGCTTCGGCATATGACGATATCGAACAGCTTGTCTGGGAAAAGTTTATGTGTAACGTGGCTTACAGTGCGCCGTGCACCGTGTTTGAAAAAACGGTCAAGGAATTGTTGGCTGATGAGCATGCCAGATTTGTGTCACAGCAATGCGCCACAGAGGCGTGGCATGTAGCCAGAGCAAAGAATATCAACCTGACGTTCACCGATGTTATTGACTATGTTGGTGCCTTTGGCGAGCGTGTTGGTGATGCAAAGCCGTCAATGCTGCTTGACCACCTAGCCAGGCGTAAATCCGAAATTGGCGCTATCAATGGCATGGTACCTGTGGTAGCACAATCGGTTAATCTCAATGCGCCAGTTAATCAGGTGTTAACCGCCATAGTGCATTCAAGAGAAAGTGGGT
>CALHOI010000065.1 GCA_938035525.1 uncultured Granulosicoccaceae bacterium | reverse complement strand
GTTAAATTCGTGTGTGCCTTTTGGTAACAGCTTTAGCACGTATTCAGCGCCGACAATGGCAAATAACCACGATTTGGGATTGCGGTTAATGGTTGAAAAATACAGGTCGCCTCCGGGCTTGGCTAATTTGGCGCAAGCGGCTACCGTCGAAGCTGGGTCTGGCACATGCTCCAATACCTCAAGGCATGTGACCACATCAAACGTACCCGCTTTTTCGTTTGCGTAGTCTTCTGCGGCAATCGATAAGTACTCTAGTTCGGCACCGGTTTCCAGGGCGTGCAGTCGCGCCACCGACAATGCTGCATCGGCTAAATCAATACCCACCACACTAGCACCCCGGTCTGCCATGGATTCGGCCAGAATGCCACCGCCACAGCCGACGTCCAGAACGTGCTTGCCAGCAAGAGAGGAGCGCTCATCAATCCAGTTAAGGCGCAGCGGATTGATTTGGTGCAGAGGGCGGAACTCGCTGTTAGGGTCCCACCAGCGACTGGCAAGCTCGGAAAATTTTTCGAGTTCTTTTGGGTCGACATTCGAGTTTGCGGCCATGACTTTGTTCCGGTTTGTCGGGTTGAATGGTCGTTTATTTGACGTGTGCAAGGCGCGGTTGTACTGACCGACGCGTCTGCACGTACTATACGTAACTTTTGCGCGAACTGATCAGCCGTATCGGGCCAAGTGCTGTTCTGCCCAGTGCTATCACCTGGCAGTAAGGAGGGCAGCATGGTGTTAAAGGCGGGTGTCTTTATCAGGCTTCACGGTGCGTAAACAAGGCTTGAATGCCGGTTAAAAGTCGCCACAAAATGACCGGTTTTTTCGTGCAAAAGGAAACATTTCACGCATTCACCGCCGTTGCTCAGATTTAACGCCAAAAAATGGCCGAAATTTCAATGAAATCGCTGATATAGAGCGGTTTAATAGAGCGCGATGTGTTAATATTATGGGCACAGATTAGCTCATTTTTGCCTACCGGTTTTCCCCTTCAAACATGTCAGATTTTGCTAAAGAAATTCTGCCTATTAATCTCGAAGATGAGATGAGGCAGTCGTACCTCGACTACGCCATGAGCGTCATCGTTGGCCGTGCACTTCCCGATGTCCGTGACGGACTTAAACCGGTTCATCGTCGTGTGCTTTATGCCATGCATGAGCAGGGTTACGACTGGAACAAAGCGCACAGAAAATCGGCGCGTGTCGTGGGTGATGTTATGGGTAAATATCACCCGCACGGCGATTCTGCAATTTACGATTCCATGGTACGTATGGCACAACCGTTCAGCATGCGTTACATGCTGATCGATGGCCAAGGTAACTTTGGGTCAGTAGATGGTGACCCGCCAGCGGCAATGCGTTACACCGAAGTGCGCATGGCAAAAATAGCGCAAGAGCTCCTGTCAGACATCGATCAGGAAACGGTCGACTTCGTGCCCAACTATGACGGCTCAGAATCCGAACCGTCTGTGTTGCCATCGCGCATTCCGCACTTACTGGTCAATGGTTCTTCGGGCATTGCCGTTGGTATGGCAACCAACATCCCGCCGCACAATATCAGCGAAGTTATCAATGCAACGATTGCCATGATCGACGACCCGGAAATCAGCATCGAGGGTTTGATGCAGCACCTGCCCGGTCCTGATTTTCCAACGCACGGCATCATCAACGGTGCACGCGGTATTCGTGACGCTTATCGTGGCGGTAAAGGTAAGTTGCACATTCGCGCCAAAGCCGATGTAGAGCACGACGAAAAAACCGGCAAAGACACCATCATCGTTACCGAGTTGCCGTACCAGGTAAACAAGGCGCGGTTGCTTGAAAAAATTGCCGAGCTGGTAAAAGACAAAAAAATTGAAGGCATCAGTGAACTGCGTGACGAGTCCGACAAAGACGGCATGCGTATGGTCATTGAACTGCGTCGTGGTGAATCCGGCGACATCATGCTCAACCAACTGTACAAGCAAACCCAGCTGCAGGTGGTGTTTGGAATCAACATGGTTGCCCTGGTTGATGGTCAGCCCCGATTGCTGTCACTGCCTGAAATTCTTAATTGTTTTATCCGCCACCGTCGTGAAGTGGTTACGCGTCGTACCATTTACCTGTTACGCAAGGCCCGCGACAGAGCCCATATCCTTGAGGGTTTGGCGGTAGCGCTTGCCAACATCGACCCTATTATTCAGTTAATAAAAGAGTCGCAAAATTCAGCCATCGCCAAAGAAAAGCTGGTGGGGCAAACATGGGAAGCTGGCATTGTCAGTGGCATGCTGGAACGCGCGGGTGCTGAAGCGTCCAAACCTGAAAATCTGGGCCCCGAATTTGGCTTGCACGATGGCAAGTACCAGTTAACCGAGGTTCAGGCACAAGCCATTTTAGATTTGCGCTTGCATCGCTTAACCGGCTTAGAGCAAGACAAAATCATCGACGAGTACAAAGAGATACTCAAAAAGATCGAAGATTTTCTCGACATACTCACCGACCCCGAACGTTTACGATTGGTGGTCAGAACCGAGCTTGTCAATATCATTGAACAATACGGTGATCAACGCCGCACAGAAATCCAGGTTGATCATTCTGAAATGACTGTGGAAGACCTCATCGCTGATGAGTCTGTGGTTGTTACCTTGTCACACGGCGGGTATGCCAAAGCGCAACCATTGTCAGATTATCGTGCGCAGCGTCGTGGTGGTCGCGGTAAGTCTGCTACTGCCATGAAAGACGAAGATTTCGTCGACAAGCTGTTTATTGCCAGCATGCACGACACAGTGCTGTTCTTTACCAGTGTTGGCAAAGTGTACTGGAAACGTGTTTACGAATTGCCTGTGGCCAGTCGCGGCTCGCGTGGCCGCCCCATTGTTAACCTGCTACCACTTGAAGAAAACGAGCGCGTTAATGCAGTGTTGACTGTGCGGGATTACTCGCCCGATCAATTTGTGTTGTTTGCAACCAGCAAAGGCGTCGTAAAGAAAACGGCTCTGGCTGATTTCTCTCGACCACGCACCAATGGCATTATCGCTATTGACTTACGCGTTGACGATTACCTGATCGACGTGGCGTTAACCAATGGCGAAAGCGACATCATGCTGTTATCAAGTGGTGGTCGCGCCATGCGTTTTAATGAATCCAAAGTGCGTACCATGGGACGCACGGCAGCCGGTGTTCGTGGCATAAAAATGCCAGAGGAAGACACCGTTATTGGTCTGATTGTCGTTGGTGATGGCGATATCCTCACGGCAACCGTTAACGGTTATGGTAAACGTACCAAGGCCGAAGACTACCCAAGTAAGGGTCGAGGCGGGCTGGGTGTTATCGATATCAAAACCAGTGAACGTAACGGTCGTGTTGTAGGTGCAGTTCAAGTCAACGACGAAGACCAAATCATGTTAATCACTAATGCGGGTACTTTGGTAAGAACCAACGTTGGCGAAATATCCACGCTGGGCAGAAACACGCAGGGGGTTCGATTAATACGCTTGTCTGAAGGCGAAGAACTGGTTGAGCTTGCTGCCATCGACGAATCCGACGCCAATCAATCAGAAGAGCTACAAGCACTCGAAGAGCAGGCCGCTGCCGAAGAAGCAGCCGCGCAGGCTGGCGATGCGGATGCTTCAGAGTCACAAACTTCGGAAGAAGGCGCATCTGAAGAAGGCGCATCTGATGAACGCGCATCTGACAAAGGCGCTGAGCCAGACGCAGAAGGTTCATCTGATGATGCAAGCGATGCTGATTAAGCTCAATGATACTTGTGGTAAATGACTGATAAAGGCACATCAACGCTAGAGGGCTTGCGTGAACGGATTGACGCAATCGATCTGGAAATTCAGACTTTACTTAACGAGCGAGCAGGACATGCGCTTGAAGTTGCGAAAGTAAAAAAAGCCAGTGCTCAAAACGACAACGGTGCGACACCAGCCGTTGTTTCGTTTTACCGTCCCGAGCGTGAAGCGCAAATTCTGAAAAAAATTGCGGCCCGTAACGAAGGCCCGATGCGTGACGTTCACGTGCAGCGTATTTTTCGCGAAATTATTTCAGCCAGCTTATCGTTGGAAGAAAGACTCAATATTGCGTATCTCGGCCCTGAAGGCACGTATAGCGAACAGGCAACCTACAAACACTTTGGCCGTTCAGTGATGGGTGTGCCTTACCCGGGCATCGCTGATATTTTTACGGCTGTCGAATCCAAAGAAGTGCGTTATGGTCTTGTGCCAGTCGAGAATTCAACCGAAGGAACCATAAACCACACACTCGATTTGCTGATGCAAACACCGTTGCAAATTTGTGGCGAAGTTTTGTTGCGTATCGAACATCAGCTATTATCGGAGGCTGACAATCTGTCTGCCGTTAAAGCCGTTCACGCACACCCGCAATCGCTTGCACAATGTCGCAACTGGCTTGATAAACATTTGCCGAAAGCCGAACGTGTCAGTGAAAGCAGCAATGCAGCAGCAGCGGCAGTCGCCGTTCAAGATAAATCTGTTGCCGCTATTGCCGGGGAGTCAGCTGGCCTGCGTTACAAGCTCAGCACATTGGCAAAAAATATTGAAGACGTTAAAACGAACACCACCCGTTTTTTGATTATCGGTGATCAGGAAGTGCCCGTAAGCGGTGACGATGCCACATCGTTATTGATCAGTGCGCCCCATAAGCCCGGTGGCCTAAGACGAATGCTAAAACCATTAGAAGATGCTGGCGTCAGCATGACGCGCATCGAATCACGACCGGGTAAAACAGCATTGTGGGAATATGTTTTTTTTATCGATGTTAAAGGCCATCAGTCCGATGAATTACTTGCTCCAGTACTTGAAAAGCTCAGGGAAGAAGCGGTCGGCTTGCGTGTGCTTGGCTCGTATCCCAGAGCGCTGTAAACATTTCAATGAGCATCGACAACATTTGTGTAGTCGGCATGGGTCTTATTGGCGGCTCATTCTCCAGTGCATTAAAAAAAGCGGGTTACGCTGGAAAAATAACCGGCGTAGTCAGGGATAACGCAAAAGGCAATCAAGCGGTAGAGCGTGGTGTGGTTGATGAGGCCACAACCGATGTTGCCAAAGCGGTTGCTAATACCGATTTGGTTCTGTTGTCGGTGCCTATGCTTAGCATGCGCGAACAACTTGAAAAAATGGCGCCGGTACTGCAATCTCACACCATTGTCACCGATGCGGGCAGTGTTAAACAGCCATTCATTGATGACGCTAGAGCCACCTTGCCTTACTTAAATCGCGTGGTACCAGGGCACCCCATAGCAGGAAAAGAAAAAAGCGGCTTGGATGCCGTTGATTCAAGCTTGTATCAGGAGCATCGCATTCTGTTAACCCCATTGCCCGAAACCGACGAGGATGCCGTTACCTCGGTTGCGCAGTTGTGGGAGTTAGCTGGTGGCATTGTTGAATCACTCAGTCCGGAACATCATGATGACGCGCTGGCTGCCACCAGTCACTTGCCGCATGTGCTGGCCTTTGCCATGGTAGATATGCTTGCGTCCCGGCAGGAAATGAAGGAAATGTTCCGATATTCGGCCGGTGGGTTTCGGGATTTTACCCGCATTGCTTCTGGTGATAGTGTCATGTGGCGAGACATCTGTTTGACCAATCAGGCCGCTGTTGGCCAAGCCATAGAGGAATTCGAAGCTCATCTGGCTGCTATAAAGCAAGCCATTGCCGCAGGGGATGCAGACACCATAGAGACGGTCTTTCGGCGTGCCAGAGAAGCCCGCGAAGAACACCTTGTTATAAAGTGATGTGATTGGCTTGTGTGTTAACGCCTGTTGGGTCATGCTTAAATGAATGTAAACACGCAAATCGATCGGACCGTGCCTTGAATACCAACCCAGACAACTCTTTAAAATACCTTGTTGAAGCTGGCGGCGCGCTTAACGGCAGCATTGAAGTGCCTGGTGATAAATCCATGTCGCACCGCTCTGTCATGTTTGGTGCTATGGCCACAGGCGTGACTGAAGTAGCCGGTTTTCTTGAGGGTGAAGATGCCCTGCATACCTTGCAGGCGTTTGAACAAATGGGTGTTGTCATTGAACGACCCGGTCAAGGACAACTGATTGTGCACGGCAATGGCGTCGATGCACTGCGTGCGCCACAGCAGGCCATTTACCATGGTAACGCAGGTACTGGCATGCGATTGTTGGCCGGTGTGCTTGCCGGACTTAGAATCAACGCCACTTTAACTGGCGACGAGAGCTTAACGCGCCGACCAATGACCCGCATTGTTGAACCGCTTAAGCAAATGGGCGCCAATATCACCACTGCAGAAAAAGGCACCCCTCCGTTAACCTTGCTTGGGGGCGACCAGCTCACGGCAATCGAATACACAACACCCATGGCCAGTGCGCAAGTTAAGTCGTGTATTTTGCTTGCCGGTTTGCACGCCAAAGGACGCACAGTGGTTCACGAGCCAGATGTCACGCGCGATCACACTGAGCGTATGTTGCGCGGGTTTGGTGTTGATGTTCACAGTAGCGGGCTCACGGTGCAAATGGACGGTGGGCAAAAACTTCAAGCAACGTCGCTACATGTACCAGGCGATATATCATCGGCGGCTTTCTTTATAGTGGGCGCTGCCATGATGCCTGGCTCATCCTTAACGATTAATAATGTTGGTCTGAACCCAACGCGTCGCGGCGTTGTTGATATATTGCGTTTAATGGGCGCCGACATTACCGAAAATAACGCACGTGAATCAGGTGGTGAACCGGTAGCCGACTTACACATTAACGGTGTTCAGCTTAAAGGGATTGACGTACCCGAATCATTGGTCTCTCTGGCCATTGATGAATTTCCGGCGCTGTTTGTCGCGGCGGCCAGTGCCGAGGGCACAACCGTGGTTACCGGTGCTGAAGAACTGCGGGTTAAAGAAACCGATCGTATTCAGGTCATGACCGATGGGCTACGAAAGCTTGGGGTGGACATAACTGATACCCCTGATGGCGCGCGCATCGTCGGCGGTGATATTCAAGGTGGTGAAGTAGACAGCGCAGGCGATCACCGCACTGCCATGTCTTTTGCCATGGCAGCCTTATTGGCAAAAGGCACTATTTCTATTCTCGATTGCGATAATGTGGCGACGTCGTTTCCAAATTTCGTGGCGTTGGCATCTGGTGCTGGCTTGCGAATCACCGAGGCCTAGCTCAAAGCGTCGACATGACTAGCACTCCAAGCAATAATCCAGCAGCGCCTGTCATCACCATTGATGGGCCTTCGGGGGCGGGTAAAGGCACCGTGGCCCAATCGCTGGCCGACCAATTAGGGTTTCACCTGCTTGACAGTGGGGCGGTTTACCGCGCTGCGGCCATAATTGCGCTCAAGGCATCGGCGGATATCAGTTCAGAAACGTCGGTGCTAGCCGCGCTCGATACCTTCCAGGCGACGTTCCATCCCCAAGGAACCGATGGGGTCAGAGTAAAAATTGGTGATGAAGACGTCACAGGTGAGCTCAGAACCCAGCAAACTGCTGAAATTGCATCACAAATAGCGGTCATGCAGGCGGTCAGAGCCGCATTGCTCGACGAGCAGCGCAGCTTTCGGCAGTCGCCAGGACTGGTTGCAGATGGCCGCGATATGGGCACCGTGGTGTTCCCGGATGCACAGCTTAAAGTGTTTTTGACGGCCAGCGTTCAGGAGCGGGCGGAGCGTCGAGCTAAGCAGTTGAAACAAAAGGGAATAGAGACTACAATGCGCACGCTGGTTGCCGAAATTGAAAGCCGTGATCAACGAGATTCAACGCGTGAACATGCCCCGCTGGTAGCAGCGGAGGGGGCTTTGTACATTGACTCAAGCTCGCTTTCTATCGACCAAGTTGTTGATCAAATAGTGACCGCTGCAAAGTTGGTGACTTAATCAGCTACAGAGGTGGTTAATAGTTGGGCGTATTTTTAACGTCACACGTGTTTCGGAACTGCATTTGCATCAGGTTAGCAACCTGTTAAAAACTCAACGTTTGTTGATCAATGAATGATCAGCTTAATTTAATAACCCATCGTTTTGCCAAGACGGCATTGCGTCATCCTTCACAGGTCAACTATTTAATGTCTGAATCTTTTGCGGAGCTCTTTGAAGAGAGCATCTCCAACGCCCAAATGAAAACCGGGTCGATCCTTGTCGGCACCGTCGTGGATATCACGGGCGATTATGTCATCGTTAACGCAGGTTTAAAATCGGAAGGTGCAGTACCGATCGAAGAATTTGTTAATGAAAGCGGTGAACACGATGTAAACATCGGCGACTCAGTAGAAGTCGCACTCGATTCTGTCGAAGACGGTTTTGGTGAAACCAAACTGTCTCGCGAAAAAGCACGACGTGCTCGTTCGTGGACTGTGCTTGAAAAAGCGCAGGAGAACGATGAAATCATCAAAGGCAACATCACTGGCAAAGTCAAAGGTGGCTTTACCGTTGAAGTTTGCGATATACGTGCATTTTTACCTGGTTCGCTTGTCGACGTACGCCCTGTACGTGACACCAGCTACCTGGAAGGTAAAGAACTCGAATTCAAAGTGATCAAGCTTGATCAACGTCGTAACAACGTGGTTGTTTCACGTCGTGCTGTTGTTGAAAGCGAATACAGTGCAGAACGTGATGCATTGCTTGAGAACTTGCAAGAAGGCCAGGAAGTCATGGGCATCGTCAAGAACCTTACCGACTACGGTGCGTTTCTTGATCTTGGTGGCATAGACGGTCTGTTGCACATCACTGACATGGCATGGAAGCGCGTTAAGCACCCTTCCGAAGTTGTCGAAGTCGGCAGCGAAATGAAAGTGAAGGTACTGAAGTTTGATCGTGATCGCAATCGCGTATCGCTTGGCCTTAAGCAACTTGGCGAAGATCCTTGGGTCGATCTTACTCGACGTTACCCAGAAGGTTCACGCTTGTTCGGTAAAGTGACCAACATTGCTGACTACGGTTGCTTTGTTGAAATCGAAGAAGGTGTTGAAGGTTTGGTTCACGTTTCAGAAATGGATTGGACTAACCGCAACGTCAACCCCAACAAGGTTGTGGCTTTAGGTGACGAAGTAGAAGTCATGATTCTGGACATTGACCAGGAACGTCGTCGTATTTCTCTGGGCATCAAGCAGTGTAAGCCTAATCCTTGGGAAGATTTCTCTGAGTCGTTCAATAAGGGCGACAAGGTTAAAGGCAACATCAAGTCGATCACCGATTTCGGCATTTTCATCGGCCTTGACGGCGGAATTGATGGCCTGATTCACCTTTCTGACCTTTCCTGGAACGAGCCGGGTGAAACAGCAGTTCACAATTATAAGAAAGGCGACGAGATCGAGGCGGTCGTTTTGGCCGTAGATCCCGAGAGAGAGCGCATTTCTCTGGGTGTGAAGCAGATTGACCGTGACCCATTTGGGCAATTTGTTGCTGACAATCCAAAAGGCAGTATTGTTAAAGGGATCGTCAAAGAAGTCGATACAAAACATGCGGTTATCGATCTTGGGGATGGAGTGGAAGGTGTGCTTCGTGCCAGCGAGATCACTCGTGAACGGGTTGAAGACGTTCGTATGCACCTCAAAGAGGGGCAGGAAGTCGAAGCCAAATTCACTGGAACCGACAGAAAATCGCGCATGCTGAGCCTTTCGATCAAGGCGAAGGACTACGAAGATGAAGCTGAGGCTGTAAGTGATTACAGCGCTGGTAACGAAGCTTCTGGTGGTGCTACGCTCGGCGATCTTATGAAGGAACAGTTGAGCGGTTTGGAAACAGACAGTAGCGACAGCACAGAAGATAGTAAACCAAGCTAACGCTATCCTGAACGCAACAAGGCGCGGTCATGGATGGCCCGCCTTTAGGTAAATAGGAATGACCGATAGACCACGAGCAGACAACAGCCTTACCAAGTCTGATTTGATTGAATCTTTGTCGCGTAACCAGAGACATCTGGAGCGCAAGGATGTCGAATTAGCAGTTAAAGGTTTGCTCGAAAAAATGAGCCAGGAACTGGCCGGTGGGAACCGAATCGAGATTCGCGGTTTTGGCAGTTTCAGTCTTCATTTTCGAGCAGCGCGCATGGGACGAAATCCAAAGTCCGGTGATGCTGTTCCGTTGCGCGGCAAGTATGTTCCACATTTTAAGCCTGGTAAAGAATTGCGCGAACGTGTTAACAGTGATAAAGCGCAAGACCTGCCCAACCCTGATGCCGGTTTCGATCACAAAGACGACCTTTAGTACGCTACTTCAAGCATACGGCTTAACTCGATTGGTTTACGTATATTCCCTCACGTCGTAAAACGCTGAATCAGTCCTAGCCATTACCCGTTAATATAACGCTTCACAATCTTTACTAGCCTTTTTGATAGTCTCAAATTGGCGTTCATGATGACCGCATTTGGTAGCATAGTCGCTGGCACAATGTAGTGTCAGTTATTTGGGAAAGTAAGATTGACATATCAAATTGATCAATCTCAATTTACCGAATTTGTTGATACCCATACCCCACCCGAACTGCTTGCTGATGGATTTGTTTGGACGGAAGGTCCGGTCTGGTTAAACCATCGACTCTACTTTAACGATATCCCCAGTAAACGCATGTACAGCTGGCAGCCGGATAGGGGAGTTGAAGTGGTACTGGCTAACAGCGAATTCGCCAATGGCAATACCGTAAACCTTGATGGGTGTATGGTCTCGTGTGAGCATGGCGGGCGTCGCGTTGTTTTGCGAGATAACCCTGACGACCTAAGTGCGGTCACTGTGCTGGCTGACCACTATGAATCCAAACGACTCAATTCTCCCAACGATGTTGTCGTTAAATCTGACGGCAGTATCTGGTTTACTGATCCCACTTACGGTATCGACTCCAATGAAGAAGGTTATTCTGCGCCAAGCGAAATAGGCAGTAACAATGTTTACCGAATCGATACCGATGGCTCTGTCAGCGTGGTGGTGGATGATTTTGATAAGCCCAATGGCCTTGCCTTTTCACCAGATGAGTCGCTACTTTATATCTCAGATTCAGGCGCCATCAAAGGTGCCTCCTTACCCGGCTTTGATGGTTCACGACCGCATCATATTCGCGTATTCAAGGTGTCCGATAATCAGCTGCTAGCAGGGCGTGTTTTTGCTGACATTGATGCTGGCGTACCGGATGGATTTCGCGTCGATACACTGGGTTATTTATGGTGCAGTGCAGGTGACGGTGTACATTGTTTGTCCCCTGACGGTAAATTGGTGGGCAAAATAATGTTGCCCCGTCCTGTGTCAAATTGTTGTTTCGGCGGGGCTATGGGAACGGACTTGTTTATTACCGCAAGCGATCAGGTTTATCGCGTATCCACAACGCGACAATGTGCGGCCAGCAGCGGGCATGCGCAGGCGAACCAATAACCAGTAGTCACGCTTTTTTCACTTATAAGTTCATAAGACAGCTGTGCATGCAGTAAACTCTTAGGCATGCTTATTCATACGCTTTTACACGGGCTCAGCTTGCGATTAATCCTATGCTGAACTTGCTGTGGTTCCTACTGCCCGTTGCGGCTGCTGCCGGATGGATTGCAGCACGTCGATCAGGTGCGGCAAAGCCTGAAGCCTTCTGGAACTACTCCACCAATTTTCACGAAGGCCTTAACGAGCTGCTTAACGATTCGGGTGAGTTGCCCGATGAGCTATTCGATAAATTAAACGATTCAGGTAAAGACACAGCTGAAACCCACCTTGCGCTGGGAAACTTATATCGTCGCCGAGGTGATATCAAGCGCGCAATTTTGCTGCATGAAAGCTTACTGGATAAAACCGAGTTAGGTGAGCAAGTGCATTCGGCTGCGCTTCTGGAGTTGGCTGCCGATTATGATTCAGCCGGATTGCTGGATCGCTCAGAAGAAACCCTGCGCACCCTCATTAAAACCGGTAAGCAGTTACCGGAGGCCTATGGTGCCATGCTGATTCTTCGCGAACGCGAGCGCGATTGGACATCGGCAATTGATGTTGCCAGAGAACTTGAACAAGTCACTGGCGACGCCCGTCATTCGCTCATTGCCAACTATTATTGCGAATTATCCGCCTCTGCCAAGTCGCAAGGTTATTTAGCCGAAGCCCGAGAGCTTGCCGACGATGCGCTGGAGCAGCACGAGGCGTGTGCTCGAGCTCACATGCTGCTGGCTGAATTGGCAATGAAAGATAACCAGTACAACCTGGCTGTGGAACACTATGCAAAGGTTGAGGCTTTACGACCAGAGCTTATGCCCGATATTATTGACTCGCGATTTAATGCATTATTAAAAAGTGAAGATGAGCAAGCTCTACGAGATTTTATTGATCGCATAAGCAGTCGAAAAAACGCCTACTCAGTTGTACGAACAACGCGTGGCATTATTGAAAAAATCGATGGTGCGGATGTTGCCGACCGTTTTTTTAAAAAACAAATTCTGCAACGTCCTTCGCTAAAAGGTTTGCGAGACTGGGCGCACGATCAAATCAGCATCAGCAAACCTGGCGAGCGCGAAAAAGTACAGGTTATTTGCACTATGCTTGACAGTGTTATCGAAGATAAACCGTCTTATCAGTGCGGTCGCTGTGGTTTTCTTGGCAATCAATTGCACTGGCGATGCCCCAGTTGCAATAACTGGGATTCTGTTCAACCAATCATTGGCGTTGAAGGAGAATAAACTTGAATGGGGAAAAAGCGTGATTATCACGGCTCTTGACTACGACAGCGCAAAATCTGCTTTGCACTTTGCAGCGCAAATAGATCCATCCCTTAGCAAAGTGAAAGTGGGCAAGGAATTGTTTACGCGAACTGGGCCGCAATTAATTGAGGATCTTCAAAAGCAAGGCTTTGATGTTTTTCTTGACTTAAAATTTCACGACATTCCCAACACGGTTGCTGGGGCATTACGGGCAGCAGCTTCATTGGGCGTATGGATGGTTAACGTGCATGCAAGTGGTGGCCCTCGTATGCTTGATGCCGCGCGTCAAGCCATACCAACCGCTGGCAGCCACGGAGGCACCCGACTCATCGCAGTAACGGTTTTAACCAGCATGGATGACAACGAACTTCAAGCAATCGGTATGCAGAATTCTGCGCAGGAACAAGTTAAAAAGCTTGCACAGATGAGTCTTGATTGCGGCTTGGATGGGGTTGTGTGTTCGGCTCAGGAAGTCACGCTTATCCGTTCATTTACCAGCGCCGATTTTCTTACTGTGACGCCTGGTGTCAGGCTGGCTGAGAATGCGGTCAAGCATGATGATCAAAGACGCATCATGACACCACAAGAGGCTATTCAGGCCGGCAGCAGCTATTTGGTCATTGGCCGACCCATCACACAGTCGGCGACACCTTTGGATACCTTAAAAACGATTCATTCTCAAATTGCATCATGACTGACGATCAAAAAGTTTATATATCGGCGCAGCAGCTTATGGAGGATTCACTAGAACTTGGCAGGCAAGTTCTGGAAAGTGGATTCAAGCCCAACTATATAGTCGGTGTATGGCGCGGCGGAACGCCAGTGGGGATTACCGTTCAGGAGCTGCTTGATTTTTACGGTATCGAGACAGATCACATATCGATTCGCACATCTTCTTATCACGGTATGCAGAATCGCGACGAAAATAATGCAGTCCGTGTGCATGGGCTAAGCTACCTGACTAGACAAATGAATTTTGACGACAGCCTGTTGATTGTAGATGATGTGTTTGACACGGGCTTAAGCGTGAAAGCCATTATTGACTATTTAAAAAAACGATCTCGGCGAAATATGCCGCAAGATGTTCGGGTGGCAACTGCCTACTTTAAACCTGCCCGCAACAGAACGGACTTTAAGCCAGACTATTGCGCCCACGCAACAAACGAGTGGTTGGTTTTTCCTCATGAGCTCGAAGGCTTGACCCTGAATGAAATAAAAGTCAATAAGCCGCATTTAGTGTCAGTAATTGAATCTTTGGATGCCAAAATGCAACCCGTTAAAATGAAGCAAACCTGAATTGGAGGATGAATGAAATTTAAAAGTCTGGCAAATACCCTAATTGCTCTTTTTGGTTTGATGTATGTTGCCGCAGGGTGGGCTCAAGCCTACCAGTTCGAAGGCACTGTAAGTGCGGGGCAGGCCAAGTTTGAAACCGATACGGGTTTTGAGACTGAAGAAGATCTCCTTAATGCAACTTTTCGTTATTACCTAAGACCCATCAACACCACAACGGGACCCTTAGCCGAGAGGGCGTTTATTGATAAAGCGGCTTTTGTTGGTGGTAGCTTTAACCAGTTTAAAGGCGAGTTCGGTTTTACGGCTGATATTTTAACCCCACAGGTGCGACTGGTGACGCAAGGTAATGTGATTGTTGAAGCCACTTACTCACAAATTAAATCTGACGGTTCTGACGATCGATCGGAATACAGTGTTGGTGTGGGAAAATACCTTGATGACCGAAGCGAGGCCGTGCTCACTTACGCTGCACCCAATGATGACTTAAACATCATTTCTGGTCGGTATAAAACGTTAAGGCCGGGTTCTTCACAGGATAAATACATGGGCTTTGAAGCCACATTGGGGTATCTCAATGGTGAAATTGACACCGGCTACCAACTTGAACTTGACGGAACCTATTACTTTTCCAATGTGCTTTCTGCGGGTGCTGGTTTACAGTACATCAAAATCAGTGAGTTCAGTGATACGGCTTTTAGATTGCGGGGTCAATACTTCATTTCAAACAGGTGGTTTGGGAATATAGCTGTGCTTAGTGCCAGCAACACCAGTGACATTAGCGCAACGCAGGTCGTCATTGGTTTGGGCGGTCGTTTTTAAGTGGGCTGGTATACAGCGGGCAGTTCAGGTGGCCACTGGCTGTCATTAGCGGCAACCGTAGGCTACTCAAGCTTTGGAGAAAGTGGCCAACAGATAGCTGGCCACTTGCGGACATTATCAACTTATAAGTAGAAGTTAAGTGTGGTTAAGAGTCCACTTCATCTTCTTTAACCACTGGGATTAAATCGATCTCGACCCGACGATTTAAACGCCGATTTGACTCTGTGTCGTTTTGCGCACGCGGTGAATTTTCGCCTTGTCCTTCGGTGGATAAACGTAATTCGGGTATGCCGCCTTGAGTTAAGTAGTTGGCAACAGCTTGTGAGCGACGTTCTGAAAGCACTTGGTTATATTGTGCGCCACCGGTACTGTCAGTGTGCCCAATAACGTTAATCATGGTTTGATCGTACTTGCCAATAACCTCGGTTAATTTATCCAGTGAGGGATAAAAAGGTGGTTTCAAGTTAGCGTCATTGACATCGAAAGAAGCTTCACTGCTTAAGTTAACACGCAGTACATCGTTTTCGAGTCGTTGTATTTCTATAAGGTCGTTTTGTAGCTCATCGGCCAGCGCCAACTCCAGTTCTTGTTGCTGCTTGTCCTGGTATTGTCCGACTTTATAACCAACAATCCCACCCAGTGCCGCGCCAATAGCTGCACCATTTTTATTATCGGATTGATTACCAATTGCTGCACCGGCCAAAGCACCTAGCAGAGCACCTTGTTTGGCACGGCGATTAGGGTCGTCAGCGGCACAGCTACTGACAATTGCGCCAGCCATAGCGATAGCAAGCACGTTGATGATTTTCATGAAACAGATCTCCAGATCGATGTATAAGCAAAACAGTAAACGAATAGCTGCCAAAGCGGCCATTACCAGTGTTTAACATAAGAAGCTTAACGCACCTAAAAGGGATAAATTGTGACCTGTTGCATCGATTGTTGATGATGATTTGCTTTTAAGCGGCGCTGGCACTGGGCTGCGCGCAGTATACTAGCCAAAAGCATAAACAGGCATGGAGCTATGCAAATATCACTATCCAGTGTTTTGGTGGGGTTGGTAACAGGGGTAGCTATCGGGTTCATGGCGGCCGGTATTCTACAAAAACAATCAGATGACAATGCAGTGGCCGATCAATCAGGCCTTGCTCCTGGGCTGAGTGCATCCGGTAACTCAAAAGCCAACACGGTTGATTATTTCGTTACAACTGATACCAATACTGCGCTTGCGGACAACAGTAGCAGTTCGGCTATTGGTGGCTTGTCCACTGACAACATAGCCACTAACAGCTCAAACAAAATCAATGCAGATCAACTAATCAGTCGTAATAAGTACACCAATGGGTTCACTGCCGAATTAACGTTAATGAATCAAATTGCGCAGGCTGATTTTAATGAGCTGCAAAGCCTTGCAATAAGCTTGCTACAAGCGCCCCAGCCGCATTTGGCGAGCCAAGGTTTGCAACTGGTTGGCATGCGCATGGTAGAGCTTGATCGTTCAAAGTCGATGAACTTTCTCTTCAACCATGTTTCATCACAGGAAGCAACACGCAGTGTTTACGAAGTGCACGCAATGGTTACTGCATTGGCAGGTACACACCACAACGAATTGTTATCGTGGGCCGACAACTTGCCCGACAAGCAAGCCGGTCACGCTATTCGTTCGCAGGTTTTGGCCGGACTGGCTCGAGTTAATCCTGAGGAAGCCTTGTCTTTGTATTCCCAGCACAGCACAGGTCAGTTCGATGAAAACTTATACAGCCTGCTACAAGGCTGGTCTGACGTCGACCCGCAGTCGGCCATGTTGTGGTCTTTAGAGCAACCGGGAGCCGGGCATGATATGCACCCCACTGACATTGTTTTCTCTCAGTGGGTTATCAGTGACTATGCTGCCGCCGAGGCATTTTTAAATGCTGTTGATGATGAAAGCATCAAATCTCGACTGGCCTTATCGCTGATCAATGAGATGTCCTATCGGGATCCGCAATCAGCTATAGAGCTGGCCATGGGTATGGAAGATTCCCAGTCTCGATCGCAAGCCTTTGAAACGGCATTTTACGGATGGAGTAGTCATTCATTGATGGACGCTATTGACTATGCCACCCATTCATTAAGTGGTGAAGATCAAGAGAGGGCGTTTTACATTATCGGTATGACTGCTGGCAATTCTCCTCCCGGTCAATTCGGTGGCAACGCTTACGACACCATGGTTATGACGGAAACAATGCCAGATGCACTGGGCGAAATGGTGCGCATGTCAAACATGTACAATTTTTTTATGGAAGATTCCCAGGCGGCTTTACAGTGGCTGGATACGGTTTCAGATCCAGTAGAGCGTGAACAGCTATTGGGCACGGTTGCTTACGACATGGCGCGAACCGACTTAGTGCTTGCGCAATCCATGTTTGACCAATCCAGTGAATCAATTCAAATGATGCTTGGTGACGGCATTGCGATGGAAATCTACAACAACAGTCCCGAGTCTGCGTGGTCCTGGTACGAGCAGCTACCCGATGGGCAGGTGAAAACATCGGTGTTGTATGGCTTGGTTCACAATGAAGCGCAATCCAATCCAGACAAAGCGATTCAATTAGCCATGGACCATCAGCAGGGTCATCAAGGCGCAGGCGGTGACGACATGTTGTTCTCGGTTTTTGCCACTGCGGCAGGAACCAACCAACAGTGGGCAAGCGATTGGCTGGATCAAGCCAATCTCAGTCCTGACATGAGCATGCAATTGCGGACAATCCTGCAGGATTTTCGCTTCAACGGGTATGACAGGTTCGGGCACTAGTATCCACGCGCAAGGTTTGGGCTTCGCATCTTAAACGAGGGCACTTGCCTGATTTTATAAGGTCCTGGTTTCTGGTCTGAGTCTGCGCGAGGGTCGGGTTCAGGGACAGGTACTAGGTTTATCGCTGATAGCCAGCTAAAATAACGCCAGTAGGTTCTAATCTGCGATGTGGTGCCGGAGGCGAGACTTGAACTCGCACTCTGTTTCCAGAACCGGATTTTGAATCCGGCGTGTCTACCAAGTCCACCACTCCGGCAGCAGAAGTCGTTCATTTTAGGCAACTTCTGAGGCCACGTAAAGAACTTGCATGCAACTAAGTGATTTTCATTTCGAATTACCTGAGAATTTGATTGCTCAGACTCCCCTGGCAACCCGCAGCGCAAGCCGCTTGTTAGTGCAGAACAACGCCAATATCGAGCACCGTCAGTTTCTTGAGCTTCCTGATTTGCTGCGACAGGGCGACCACTTGGTCTTTAACGACACAAAGGTTATCCCGGCCCGCTTGTTTGGAGAAAAGCCCACCGGTGGCAAGTTGGAGCTGCTGATTGAACGAATCACCGACGCTAACCGGGTGTTGACCAAAATTCGTTCCAGTAAAGCCATGAAAACAGATGCACCGTTTAGGGTTGCCGGTGTTGGTGCGCGGGTGTTAGGTCGCAAGGATGACTTGTTTGATGTGGAATTTGATTTACCAGAAGGCCAGTCCATAGACGAGATGATTGAACGTCATGGCACACTACCTCTACCACCTTATATAGAGCGTCAGCCCGACAAAATCGATGCGGAGCGATACCAAACCGTGTACGCCAGCAAACCTGGTGCGGTGGCTGCACCCACGGCCGGTTTACACTTTGACTCTGACATACTTGATACTTTGGCGTTAAAAGGCGTTACTCACAGCTTTGTTACGTTGCATGTTGGAGCCGGCACGTTTATGCCAGTGCGCGTCGATAATATTGCTCAACACACCATGCATCCTGAGCGAGTCGAGGTGTCGGCGCAAACCGTGGCTGATATACAAAAGGTAAAAGCTGATGGTGGTCGAGTCGTGGCGGTGGGTACAACCAGTGTCAGGTCGTTAGAGGCAGCTGCTGTGCAAAGCGGAGAATTGCGCCCGTTTAATGACGAAACGCAGTTGTTTATCACACCGGGTTCCCAATTCAATGTGATTGACGCCATGATCACAAACTTTCATTTGCCTGAATCAACTTTATTAATGCTGGTGAGTGCTTTTGGCGGTTATGAACACACAATGGCAGCGTATAAACAGGCGGTAAATGAGCAATACCGTTTCTTCAGTTACGGTGATGCCATGTTGATTTGGCCCGAGAACCCTTTTTAATGACAATGCAGTTTGAACATATAAACAGTGATGGCAGTGCCAGGCGCGGCAGGTTGACTTTTGCGCGTGGTGTGGTGGAAACACCAGCATTTATGCCGGTAGGCACGTATGCAACGGTAAAGTCGGTTACGCCAGAAGAAGTCAAAGAAGTGGGAGCGCAAATTTTATTGGGTAACACTTTTCATTTATGGTTGCGCCCGGGCACAGACATTATTTCCATGCACGGAGATCTGCACGATTTCATGCACTGGCAGGGACCCATACTGACTGACTCAGGGGGATTTCAAGTGTTCAGTCTGGCAAAACTGCGAAAAATTGACGAGCAGGGTGTCAGGTTTAAATCGCCCATTGATGGTGCCAGCGTTTTTCTGAGTCCAGAAGTGTCTATGGACATTCAACACAAACTTGGCTCTGACATTGTTATGTCTTTTGACGAGTGCACGCCATACCCAGCCACGCAAACCGAAGCCGCCGACTCCATGCGCTTATCGATGCGTTGGGCCAGGCGTTGTATGGATGAACATCACCGGCTTGGTAACGAGAATGCCTTGTTTGGCATTGTGCAGGGCGGTATGTATGACTACTTGAGAGAAGAGTCATGTAAAGCGTTGGTTGATATTGGCTTTCCCGGTTACGCGGTTGGCGGGCTGGCTGTTGGCGAGGAAGCATCCATTCGAGAGGCCGTGCTGGAAAGCACCTTGCCACACTTGCCCACAACCGCGCCGCGGTACTTGATGGGAGTAGGGAAACCTGAAGACATTGTTGCGGCCGTGCAGCGGGGTATCGATATGTTTGACTGCGTGCTGCCAACTCGCAACGCGCGTAACGATCATATATTCACTCGCCATGGTGACCTGCGATTGCGTAATGCTCGTTTTCGCGAAGACCTTTCGCCACTCGACCCGGATTGCTCGTGCTATACCTGTCAGCATTACAGCCGGGCCTATTTGTACCATTTATCCAAGTGCGGCGAAATTCTAGGGTCCAGACTCAACACCATCCATAACCTGCATTACTACCAAGACCTGATGAGCGATTTGCGTGCGGCCATCCAAAGCCAAACGCTGGACGCATTCGTGGCAGCATTTCACCTGGCCAGAAGCGCCGAGAGCCGCTAAGACTGTGGCATAATTGCGGGTTATCCGCACTAACACCAGAGGATTCTTCATGGATTTTTTCATCAGCAATGCCTACGCACAGTCCGCAGGCGGTTCGCCCGGCGGCATATTGACATTTTTGCCGCTGATTTTAATGCTTGTGGTGTTCTACTTCCTGATGATCAGGCCCCAGCAAAAGCGCATGAAAGAACACACAGCCATGGTTGCAGCACTGAAAAAGGGCGACGAAGTGGTAACCAACGGCGGGCTGGGTGGCACTATCACCAAGGTTGGCGACTCATACATGATGATGAGAGTGGCCGATAACGTTGAAGTCAGCGTGCAAAAAGCAGCAGTGGCAGCATTATTGCCCTCTGGTACGTTGAAAGATATATAAACCACCCCAAGCTAACAGAAGGCCTGCCGGAAAATCCGGCTGGCATGAACCAGTTTTGCAATCATGAATAACGCCAATCCATTGTGGAAAGTGCTGCTGCTGGCAGCAGTTGTTTTGACGGGCGCTGTGCTGGCCTTGCCAAATTTGTTTGGCAGCGACCTGGCTGTGCAAGTCTCCGGTCGGCAAGACCCACTTACCCCGGACATGCAATTCACCGCAAAGACGGCCATTAACGAGGCCGGTTTTGAAGGGGTTGAATATCGCGAAGAAGACAATCGGCTTGTCGCGTTGTTCCAAAACCAGGAAGACCAGCTCAAAGCGCGCGATCAGGTCCTCAGTGTCGTTGAGCCATCCTCAACCTCTGTTGCTTTGAATCTGGTGTCGGCCAGCCCGGATTGGCTGCGCAAGTTTTCTGAACCTATGTACTTGGGTTTGGATCTACGAGGTGGCGTGCACTTTTTGTTTGAAGTCGACATGGACGAGGCGATTAAATCTGCCGAAGAACGCTTTGTCAGTGACTGGAAACGCATTGTCCGCGAAGAAAAAATCAAAGGTTTTAAAATTCAGCATGCCAACGGTGCCATATCTGCGCGGTTTAACGTTGAAGCTGATCGCGACCGAATGCTTGAACTGTTCAGGCAGGAAGGGCGTGACCTGGATTTCAAAACCTCGGAAGACAATAAGTACGGCTACATCGAAGCTAACTTGACCGATGCGGCAGTAGTCACTGAAAAACGCGCCGTGTTGCAACAAAACATCACCACACTGCGAAACCGCGTCAATGAGCTGGGTGTATCCGAGCCGGTTATACAGCAACAAGGGCTTGAGCGTATTGTTGTGCAGTTGCCGGGTGTGCAAGACACCGCCAGAGCAAAACGTATTCTTGGTGCAACAGCAACACTTGAATATCGTTTGACCCACGGTCGTGAGGGTGACTGGGCGGCGGCGCGCAGTGGTTCGGTGCCGGCCGGTGCCAGGCTGTACACGCGGCGCGACACCGGTGGGCCAATCTTGTTACAACGCGACATCATCGTAACCGGTGATCAAATCAAAGACGCCTCGGCCGGGTTTGATCAGCAATCCGGTTCACCCGCTGTATTCGTTAATCTTGATGGCGCTGGCGCCAAACGTATGCAAGCAGTTACGGCCGAAAACGTCGGAAATTTAATGGCGGTGGTATACAAAGAAAATCGTATTGATGTCTCTTTCGTTGATGGTGAAGAGGTTGTTAAAGAGCGCAAAGTGGAAGACGTGATTAACTTTGCCACCATTAACGATGTGCTAAGTCACCGGTTCCAAACCACCGGCTTAGGTGGCAATGAGGCAACTGACCTCGCTTTGCTGCTGCGTGCAGGCTCGCTTAAAGCACCGATCAATATTGTGGAAGAACGTACCGTAGGCCCAAGCTTGGGTGCCGATAACATCAGGCAGGGCTTTTTATCAGCCGTGGTTGGATTAATCATTGTTGTGCTGTTTATGGCGTGGTACTACCGGGTATTTGGCATGGTAGCTGGTGCTGCACTGATTTTAAACGTTGTGCTAATAGTGGCGGTTTTATCCCTGCTACAAGCAACGTTAACGTTGCCCGGTATAGCTGGCATTGTATTAACCACGGGTATGGCGGTCGATGCCAATGTGCTGATATTTGAACGCATCAGAGAAGAATTGCGCAGTGGGTCCAGCATGCAGGTGGCTATTTCAGCTGGTTACGACAAAGCATTCTCCACCATTGCTGATGCCAACATCACGACGTTGATCGCAGCGATTGTACTTTTCAGTATGGGTACCGGTGCTATCAAGGGATTTGCGATCACACTGACTATTGGTATTTTAACGTCAATGTTTACCGCGATCTTTGGCTCGCGAGTGCTCATTAACGCAATCTACGGTGGAAAGCGCGGCAAAGCGTTAGCCATCTAGATCACAACTGACACGCTGTGACTGCACACACCGTGATGCAATCACCGTCACGTAACAAAGTGACTGCACTAAACTAGACAAAACATATGCGTAATATAATCGGTGAATCCAATTTTGACTTTGTAGGCCATCGCCGCATTGCCATGTTTGTGTCCAGTGGCTTGGTGATTGTGGCGCTACTGGCCATTTTGATTCGTGGCATGAACTTCGGTGTTGACTTCACCGGCGGTTTTACCATTGAGGTTGGTTACGATAAGCCCCCCAATATTCAGCAAATTCGCGACGTGCTTGCGGCGGCCGAGCTGCCCGATGCGGCAGTACAAAACTTTGGTACCAGCACAGATGTGCTAATCCGCATGGCGCCACCCGAAGACGGCAAGGGCGGAGCGGCGCTCAGTGAAGACGTGTTCAGGGCATTAGCACCTACCAGTGAAACTCCAGTTGATATACGCCGTGTTGAATTTGTTGGCCCTCAAGTGGGAGAAGAGTTGCGCGAAACCGGTGGCCTGGCAGTATTAATGGCGCTGTTCGCAATCGTTGTTTATATCTGGTTTCGCTTTGAAAAGAAATTCTCGGTAGGATCTGTTTTAGCGCTAGTGCATGACGTTATTATTACGGTAGGCATTTTCGCCTTGTTTCAAATCGAATTCGACTTAACTATATTAGCCGCCATATTGGCCGTTATCGGTTATTCGCTTAACGATACAATAGTGGTGTTCGACCGCATTCGAGAAAATTTTCGCAACATGCGTCGAGGCACACCAGCTGAAGTCATGAACATATCGGTTAATCAGACTTTGTCTCGTACGGTAATAACGTCTTTCACAACACTGTTGGTGCTGCTGTCTTTGTTTATATTCGGTGGAAAAATCATTAACGGCTTTGCACTGGCGCTGATTATTGGTGTCATCGTTGGTACCTACTCGTCTATTTTTGTAGCCAGCACCACTGTTCTGGCCTTGGGTATAACCAAAGAAGACATGATGCCAGTTGAAAAAGAAGGCAGCGACCTCGATCATATTCCTTAATAGTTTCTTAAAACTGCAGGTGTATTTCTATGGACGACAAAATCAAAGCGGCTATTAAAAGCTCGCTCAAAGAGCTTGATAAGTTAGAGGACGTGCTCGAGGATTGGGTAGACGACTTACCCGATGATACCGATGAACTTCGTGCGGCAATGAAAAGCGCGATGAAAAAAATGCACGCCAAGCTAAGCGATTCAGTGGGTCACGGTGGCAAGCTGTCAGACGAAGCTGAATTGCAAGCACACCTTGGTCTCATGGAAGCCAGAGATAAAATGGACGCCTCAAAAGAGGTCGTTGATAACTATCTTGAAAGTGCTGCCGAACAATCCAAAACGCTGATGGGTCAAGCAGAGCTAAAAGCCAAGCTGGTGCAAATGGAGGCCGAAGATTTCTGGCAAGAGCGTGGACCCAAGCTCCAAGAAGAATTCAAGCAATCAGGCGAAACCATGTTAAAGCTGGCCGAAACCACAGCTGATGAAATTCAGAAGCAGCTGGGTAAATGGAATGAGCTTTTAGGTAAACGAAAGTAAGCAAACGTAAGTTAGTAACGCAATTTACCTAACGCGATTTATACGTTGCTTTTTAGCGAACACAAACACAAACGCCATGCGTGCTTTTACGCTCGGGCTTGAATCAATGGCTTCATGACTTGCAGCATTGCGTGATGCACCTTGGGCGTACCGGCAATAAACTCACCGCCATCCATCCAGTTATCGCCACCAGCGAAATCATTCAGTAAACCGCCTGCTTCCCTGACAATGAGCCCACCAGCGGCAACATCCCAAGCGCTAAGACCAATAAACCACGCGCCATCAAGACGCCCTGCGGCAATGGCGGCCAAATCCAGCGCGGCAGAACCAGCGCGGCGAATGCCACCGGATTGTTCGGTGTAGTGACGCATGGTGCGTTGATAAAAATCCAGGTCCTGACCATCTCGATACGCAAAGCCAGTTCCTATTAGTGCATCTTTAATGTTGTTGGTTTTACTGACGCGAATACGTTTGTTGTTAAGCCAGGCACCGTCGCCACGGCTAGCCGTAAACAGTTCTTGACTGACCGGGTTATAAACCACAGCCTGATCGATTCGATTTTTATGTTTTAACGCAATCGAAACTGAAAAGTAGGGGTAACCATGCAGAAAGTTGGTTGTTCCATCCAGAGGGTCAACTATCCACTGGTATTCAGCATTGGTGTCACCGATCAAGCCAGATTCTTCACCGAGAATACTGTGATCGGGGTAGGCTTTTTTGAGCACGCTGATGACTTCGGCTTCGGCCGCTGTATCCACTTCACTGGCAAAGTCGTTTCGTCCCTTTTTATCGATCTGCAGCGTATCAACCCTGTCCATGTTTCGGGTAATGACGTTTCCGGCAGCGCGCGCGGCGCGTATGCCGATATTCAACATGGGATGCATGGGCGTATCAAAGTGGGTGTCAGGGCCGCATATTGTAAAACGAATTAGCATTTGCCGCCCGATTCAGATCAACTTATCGTTAGAATCAACACATGAATTTAGAACTTGTCTTTGTCCTGGTCGGTACTACCCACTCTGGCAATATTGGTGCGGCGGCTCGCGCTATAAAAAACATGGGCTTTGCAGAGTTGCGGCTGGTCGACTGCTGTAGTCACATGACCAAAGATGCGTTTGCTCGTGCATCTGGTGCCGATGGCATTTTAAAAGAGGCAAAACGGTTCGATACCTTGGATGCCGCAGTCGCGGATTGCCACAATGTGATTGGTTCCAGTGCACGAGATCGGTATATCGCCGTGCCGGTAGTGGCTTGTCGCGAAGTGGCTGAATCGTTGGTGGTGGCTGCCAGCAATGCTGGCGACGCACAGCGTGCCGCCATGGTTTTCGGTCGGGAGCGAACAGGTTTAAGTAATGATGAAATGGAGCGTTGCACACGTTTGTTGCGCATACCGGTTAACCCGGAGTTCAGTTCGCTCAATTTAGGCGCCGCTGTCCAGGTGGTCGCTTACGAATGCGCCATGGCAATGAATTCTGTCAGCATGAATTCTTCGGGCGTGACTGCCGCGGCGGAGCCTGCGCCCGTGGCAAGTGGTGAAGCCATGCAGCACTTTTACGAGCACCTTCGCCGAGTCATGATCAACACGGGTTTTCTGGACGCAGACAATCCTCGTAACCTGATGCGACGAATACGCAGTTATTTTGAGCGAAACCGGCCAACAGACACCGAGCTGAACATTTTGCGCGGTATTTTGTCCGCAACGGAAAAGCCGTTTCCTCCAAAAAACACGCTCAAATCCGATGACTAACTGTTCTGGCTTGTAATAACCTAGTAAACTGATCGGAAATAGCATCAGACCTTGTAGAGCGCTATGTGGCAACTGATTAAAGAAGACGTGACCTGTATTTTCGAGCGCGACCCAGCTGCTCGTAACCTTTTTGACGTGCTGACCTGTTATTCGGGGGTGCACGCCATGCTGTTCCATCGCTTAAATCACTGGCTCTGGATGCATAAAATGCGCTGGGCAGCCCGTTTTTTAGGCAATATTGCTCGCTGGCTGACGGGCATCGAAATTCACCCGGGCGCGCAAATAGGCAGGCGATTTTTCGTTGACCATGGCACCGGTGTGGTGATTGGTGAAACAGCAGAAATCGGCGATGATGTCACGCTTTATCAAGGCGTTACCCTGGGTGGTAGAACCTTAAGTGACGGTAAACGACACCCAACGCTGGGTAACAATGTCGTGGTCGGTGCTGGTGCCAAAATACTGGGTCCATTCCTGGTTGGTGACGATGCCCGTATAGGCTCAAACGCAGTGGTAATCGAAGCGGTGCCGCCTGGCGCCACAATGGTGGGCGTGCCGGCCCGGATTGTCCGCTGTAAAGACGAATCAGAAAACTGCCTGGAAATGGTCAAAGAGGGCCAGCAAGCCGAAAAACCTGCGTTTGAGGCCTATGCTGTTGCAGCCATTATCGAAGACGATGCGGACGAGGCGCTGATGGCGCTGAAGCTTGAAATAGACGAGTTGCGGGCTGAAATTGCTGAGCTAAGGCAGCTTCAAAGCCCCGTTTCCAGCCGAACCGGGACCGAAAACAACTGACTATTTCCTTGTCGGTAATACTTGACTAAATTAGTAGGAAATGGCAAAATGATACAAATAGTAATAATGTGTTTTTACGATGAAACTGACCACTAAAGGGCGATACGCGGTCACAGCCATGCTTGACTTGGCGCTGCATGCGCAATCAAATCCCATTTCACTCGCTGAAATCTCTAACAGACAGGAAATCTCATTGTCGTATCTGGAGCAACTGTTTTCCAGATTGCGCAAGCAGGGTTTGGTTTGCAGCACACGTGGTCCTGGCGGTGGTTACCGCGTGGCTAAACCGTTGGAAGCGGTACCCGTGTCCGAGATCATCAAAGCCGTAAACGAGTCAGTGGACGCTACACAGTGTGCTGGCAAAGAAAATTGCCACAGTCACGGTCGCTGTCTAACCCATGATTTGTGGGAAGGTTTGAGCGAGCAAATAGAAGAATTCCTTAGCGGAGTATCGCTCAAAGATCTAATTGATAATCAGAACGTAAAAACAGTGTCGATGCGCCAGGACAATTTGACAGGCAATCATCAGGAACAGCCTCTCATCCAGCGTGTCAGCGCCGTTTGAGTATCAAAAACCATCGCTGTTAGAAAATACTTCTGGCAGTCAAAAATTAATAGACGAAAAAAAGGTGAGTCATAAAGTGAGTTCGTTGAATATACCAATTTATCTAGATTACTCTGCGACTACGCCAGTGGATGAGCGTGTGGCAAAAAGTATGGCTGAGTGCCTCACCTTGCAGGGTAACTTCGGAAACCCAGCGTCGCGTTCGCACCCGTTTGGCTGGAAAGCTGAAGAAGCTGTAGAGGAGGCCAGACGAAACGTGGCCGAAATCATTGGCGCCGTGCCAAAAGAGATTGTCTGGACATCAGGTGCAACAGAGTCGGATAACCTGGCTATTAAAGGTGCGGCTTTGTTCAACAAGAAAAAAGGCAAGCACATCATCACCATGAAGACCGAGCACAAAGCCGTGCTCGATACTTGCCGCCAACTGGAACGCGATGGATTTGAAGTCAGCTACATGGACCCCATGGAAAATGGCTTACTCGACCTGGACGCTTTCAAGAAAGAAATTCGCGAAGACACAACAGTCGTGTCAATCATGCATGTGAACAACGAAATCGGTGTGATACAAGACATTGCGGCCATCGGCGCAATCACTCGTGAAAAAGGTATTTTGTTTCACGTCGATGCAGCCCAAAGTCCAGGCAAAGTCGCCATTGATGTCGATGAAATGAATGTCGATCTCATGTCATTGTGTGCTCACAAGGTTTACGGTCCCAAAGGCATCGGCGCTTTGTATGTTCGTCGTAAGCCTCGCGTGCGCCTCGAAGCGCAAATCCATGGCGGTGGTCATGAACGCGGCATGCGCTCTGGCACGCTGGCGACCCATCAAATTGTTGGCATGGGTGAGGCCTTCCGAATTGCTCGCGAAGAAATGGCGACAGAAACCGCTCACATGCGCAAATTGCGTGATCGTTTGTGGGACGGTGTAAAAGACATGGAAGAGATTTACCTTAATGGTGATTTGGAACAGCGTATTCCAGGCAACCTGAATATCAGCTTCAACTTTGTTGAAGGCGAGAGCTTGATCATGTCTCTAAAAGATATTGCAGTTTCCAGCGGCTCCGCCTGTACCAGTTCAAGCTTGGAACCGTCTTATGTGTTGCGTGCCATTGGTCGCAACGACGAGCTTGCTCATAGCTCTATCCGATTCACTATGGGGCGGTTCAGCACCGAAGAGGAAGTCGATTTCACGATCAAAAAAGTGCGCGAGGCGGTTGAAAAACTGCGAGCGCTGTCACCATTATGGGATATGTTCAAAGACGGTGTCGATCTGGACTCTGTCGAATGGGCGCACCACTAGGCGAATTGATAAACTATTACCAGATAGTGGTTAGTTCTGTATTAACCCTTACCGCTATCTAATTTAAGGCATTTCAGGAGAAAAACATGGCTTACAGCGACAAAGTACTCGATCACTACGAAAACCCCCGCAATGTGGGTGTACTCGACAAAGACGACCCTAACGTGGGCACTGGCATGGTTGGCGCACCGGCGTGTGGCGACGTTATGCGCCTGCAAATTCAGGTGTCAGAAGATGGCGTAGTGGAAGATGCCAAATTTAAAACGTACGGTTGTGGTTCAGCCATTGCGTCTTCTTCTCTGGTTACTGAAATGGTGAAAGGCAAAACGCTTGAAGAAGTTGCGGCCATTAAAAATTCAGAAATCGTCGAAGAGCTGGCACTGCCTCCAGTAAAGATTCACTGTTCTGTTTTGGCTGAAGACGCCATTGCCGCGGCAATTGCCGATATCAAAGCCAAGCGAGAAGCGCAAAGCGCGCAAAAGGAAAGTGCCTAAGTCTTGTCGCATGGGTGTGCAAGATAGTGTCGTGCAAGACAGCGGCGTGCAAGACAGTTTAGCGCTTAAGTTTTTTTAGTACTTAGGTTCTGGGAGTATTTTATGTCCATCACAATGACTGAACGAGCTGCTGATCACGTCAGAAGCTACATCGAAAAACGCGGTAAGGGTATCGGTTTGCGTCTCGCTGTTCGTACAACCGGATGCTCAGGCATGGCTTACGTTCTTGAATTTGCCGATGAAGTCGCTGCCAACGATGAAGTGTTCGAACACAACGATATTAAAGTGGTCGTTGATCAAAAAAGCCTGGCCTATTTAGACGGTACGGAGCTCGATTTTGCGAAAGAAGGCTTAAACGAAGGGTTTAAGTTTAATAACCCTAACGTGAAAGACGAATGTGGTTGTGGGGAAAGTTTCAACGTGTGACGTGTTGCTTAGACACGTGAGGTAGCTGTACCTTATCGCGCACTCGAAATTGCGATAAAAACAGTTTTAAATACCAGCGGCGTAGGGTCTTTTACCTGCTGGCATGAGAAAGAGGGTGGTAATCCTCTGCCTTATGGACCTTTTCTCTCCCCCAGTTCTTGGGGGGAGTGAGATTTGATGTATCTCGTTCGCGATATCCCTCCATTAGTGGGTTATCACTTGTCGGCGGTAGTCGGCAGGCTTCTGCGTGCCCTTTTGTTCGCAGTCGTACTTCATCAAATCGGCCAGAATTCGGAATCTTTGTTTCATCCGTTTCTATCCGGTATTTTGCTCTTTTAAAATCTGGAACTGGCTTAAAGGTACCTTCTAAGCATAAGGTACTGCAATGATTGCTCGGCCTGCTTTTACACTTCAGTGCGTGTATTTTTAGGTATTGAGCCTACCGTACAACCGGTAGTAGTCTAGGGTTAGTGCGGGCGTGGTAACGCGCCCGTGCGAAGCAACCTGACAATGTACCCCCATGTATTTGGTGTTCTCTATTTGCAAATTTAGAGTTCAGATTCTGCCAGCAGTTGGCGGTTAAGGGGCTAGGCTGATCGATATGGTTAACGTATGTAAATCGCTTTTAAACACCGTCATTTCTGAAAAGCCAAAGCTGCTGATAGGCTTTGCCCAAAAGGGACTTGGTCTGGTTGTTCTGTTGTTGAATCAGAACACGTTGTCATTTGACCTTCGGTGGATAGGCGGAACCTAATTCGATCTTGTCATTGTAGTGCAACACGGTAAGCCCGATTACCTCCCGTTAGGGACAGTTAACCGCAAGGTTGACCTATGGGTGAGCGGGTAGAAGAGGTTGGAGAAAGCTAATGCAGTGCTGTAATGGTGCTGATAGGGGTCAACATGCCCTAGCGTGAAAGCGTGCCCACTTCCAACTGGTCTTACGTCGCATACTGCGATTTGAGAACCCTCGGAGTATTAACCGATTCGGATTCCATTCCGTCTCGGCGTCCTACTCCACTAGTCGTCAACTCCCTCGGGGAATTCACAATTCTCCGTCGCGGGGTGATTGCGTCTTCCTTTTGGTAGTTGATGTTCATTTAACTAGCATTAGGAGATTAGCAAGATGAGTGAGGCACGTGTTTGTGCTGAACCTGCAGTTTCCCAGGTTCCGTCTCCTTGGCACCAGATTAACTGGCGTCAAGCGCATCGGAGCGTGAGAGGGCTACAGGTTCGTATTGCGAAGGCTACCGAAAAGAACCAATGGCGTGAGGTTGCAAAACTTCAGCGTTTGTTGGTTCGCTCGTTTTATGGTCGTTGTTTGGCTGTTAGGCGAGTTACTGAAAATCGGGGTAAGAAAACAGCTGGCATTGATGGCTTGCTGTGGTCCGACCCTGACGCCAAATGGAACGCTATTCATGAGCTTAAACGCAAAGGCTATAAAGCCAGCGCGTTGCGACGGATTTACATCCCGAAAGCTAATGGTAAGCGTCGCCCGCTGGGGATTCCTACGATGCACGACCGTGCTATGCAGGCTCTTTACCTGTTAGCTCTGGAACCGGTTTCGGAATCCACCGCTGATCCTGACTCCTATGGTTTTCGCCCAAGACGTTCCGCTGCTGACGCTATCGAAAAGGTTTTTACAAACCTTAATCGGAAAGTGTCGGCAAGCTGGATTTTGGAAGGTGATATCAAAGGATGCTTCGATCATATTAGTCACGACTGGTTAATTTCCAATGTCCCTATGGACAAGGTTATTCTCCAAAAATGGCTTAAAGCGGGTTTTCTTGAAAATGGTCGTCGTTATGACACGCGATCTGGTACCCCTCAAGGGGGTATCATTTCTCCCGTGTTGGCCAACTTGGCTCTGGACGGTCTTGAGCAAGTGCTGTGGGATGCCTTTGGCAAACCCGGCTCTCGCCTCAAAGAACGTTACAAAGTTAATTTGGTCCGTTACGCTGATGACTTCATTATCACTGGTGCCTCCAAGGAGATACTGGTTAATGAAGTGCAGCCAATCGTGGAACGGTTTCTGGCTCTACGTGGTCTGGAACTCTCGAAAGAGAAAACCAGAGTGACGCACATCAACGTCGGTTTTGACTTCCTTGGTTGGAATGTTCGCAAATACAAAGAGAAGCTTC
>CALHOI010000064.1 GCA_938035525.1 uncultured Granulosicoccaceae bacterium | reverse complement strand
AATATTCAGCTGCTTCATGGTCATAAATAGCTGCTCGTAAGAGTACAAGCCACTTTTGTAATAGTCGAAGTGATTGAGCGCTGCAAAAGTTTGCACAAAGTGCTTCGCGCCTTCATTGCTACGATCGAACCGGCGCGTCATAAAGTGATTCCGGCCATTTTCGCTGAATAAGCGACTCTCCATCATATCTATGCCGCATTGCTCTGCCATCAGGTAGTAGCTGTATTCCAGCAAACCATAACCTGCCGGGTCTGCAATCCCCCAGTCACCGCTGAAATCAACACCGTCGAATTTGATCAGCCAATGTTCAAAACCTGCTGGTAATTCAACCTGGCCTGAGCGCACTTGCAGT
Organism: uncultured Granulosicoccaceae bacterium; assembly: GCA_938035525.1. Lineage (GTDB taxonomy): Bacteria > Pseudomonadota > Gammaproteobacteria > Granulosicoccales > Granulosicoccaceae > Granulosicoccus. The sequence continues at coordinate 10,365 of CALHOI010000064.1, read as the reverse complement.
GTTTCAGGATGAAAGGCCACCACCGCTTTTGCTCTTGCACCGCCAGCTGATGTTCCAACACTGAGTATGTCCATCAGTGCTTTATCGTTGTCGTGGTTGCTTAATTTTGTATTGAGCGTGCTTTTTTCAGCAAATGCCATAGAGGCAAGTTCGGTCAACTCTTGAATATCCAACGGTTTGTCGTTGGCTGATTTAATGGCTTGGGCAGGTTCAAATTCCAATGCACCCATGCCCCGACGGCCGGTATAACAAAGGCGATCAACCGCATTAAATTCGTTAACAGTACGCCCAGTCTGCGCAAGCCAGACGTTAATTAACTGGTTTCCGTATTTGTCCGGCAGGCTATCGGCCAGTAAACCGGGTAAGCCATGGAAGGCGAGTATGGGTAACTCGGGAAATTGATAGATGCGTGAACTCAGCGGCATCATTAAGGGGGCTAACTCGATGCCTCGATCTATAAATGCTGGGTCGTATTCGAACCGTGCATGTGACTCTTGATGGTCCATGGCGACATAGCCAATGGTGCTGCCCCAGAGTTTAACGGTTGCCGTAGTCACAAAAGATCAGTGCTTGTCTGGTGTTTCGTCACCCCAGGCAGAAGAGGGTGGCGGTTTTTTTGATGCTGCGGTTTTGTTTGCCTGAACTTCGGCGCGAGGAGATTTAATTTCTTCAGGTAGCAAGGCTTCAACCGCCGAAATGTAATTAAGTGCTTTTAACAGTTTAAGCCAGGATTCCATTTGGCCATCTTGCCCACCTTCTATTCTTCTTAAGGTCGCAACGCCAATGCCGGCCTCTTCAGCCAGCGCTGTTTGTGACAAGCCTTGTTGCTTTCTTAGCATCGCAAGGCGTCGGCCTAATTCGGCAGCGATATCGGCTTCGGGTGTGAGTTTGTTGAATTTCATAATATCAATTATGATATCAAAATGGCTTTTGTGGCTTAAATGATATCACAAATGATATCAGTAAATAGAAACTATGCGCATTTTTCGTACCACTTGGATGCTCAAATGCGCGTTGTGCAGCGCATTTGAAGACATCAACACTCTCAGGACGGGCTCTGATTAGCCGGTGAAGGCCAAAGGCCCTTACTTTGACAGCTTAAGAGGCATCCTGCGACTTGTCGCCACGGCGCCAGGCGTGGTAGCGCTTAACCCACTTAAGTAGGGTCTCAGGCTGGTTAGCACGCTTCCAGTTACCCGCAGCGTATTTGTTGGCTTCGGCCATGGTGGGGTAGATGTGAATGGTGCCCAGTATTTTATTGAGCCCCAGGCCGTGCTTCATGGCTAACACGTATTCGGCAATCAGTTCACCGGCATTAGCACCGGCAATGGTGACGCCCAATATTTTGTCTTTACCCGGCACGGTCAGGACTTTTACCAGCCCGTGCGCCGTACCATCAGCAATGGCCCGGTCCAGATCGTCTATGCCGTAGGTAGTCACATCAAAGGCAACGTTTTTCTCTTTGGCTTCTGTTTCATTGAGTCCGACTCTTGCCACTTCAGGGTCGGTAAAGGTTGCCCAAGGTATAACACGATAGTCAGCACGGAATTTTTTAAACGTGCCAAACAATGAGTTAACACTGGCATACCAAGCTTGGTGCGATGCTGTATGGGTAAACTGATAGGGACCAGCCACATCGCCTACGGCGTAAATGTTTGGAAAGCGCGTTTGTAAAAACTCATTGGTTTCAATAGTACCGTTTTGGCGGGTGCCGATTTCCAGCTCCTCCAAACCGAAACCAGTTGTTCGCGGACTGCGGCCAACAGCAATAATGATTTCATCGAAAGGCAGTCCTATGGTCTCATCACCTTGCTCGCACAGCAGTATTTTCTCATCACCATTCACTTCAACACCAACGGCCTTGGTGTTGACCATGACGTTAATGCCATCTTCAATAAATTTTTGTTGAATGATCTCAGAGATTTCCGGGTCTTCGCGATTCATGATGCGATCAACCATCTCTACCTGCCACACGTCACTGCCAAGGCGTTTGAATGCCTGGGTTAATTCACTGCCGATAGGGCCACCACCAAGTACGACTAAGCGCTTGGGCAAGCTGGTTAAATCCCAGAGGTTGTCAGATGTTAGGTAATTGACTTTGTCCAGCCCTGGAATAGGTGGAACAAACGGACGAGCACCGGTTGCGACGATAATGTTTCTTGTTGTGAGTGTTTGGCCATTTACCTCGACAGTCCAGGGGGACGTAATTTTGCCATCACCTGTAATGACATCAACGCCAAGCTTAGTATAGCGTTCAACTGAATCATGCGGCTCGATCTTGCGAACAACCTCGTGAACGCGGTGCATGGTTTTTGAAAAATCGATTTCGCCGCTGGCAGTTTCAACACCATAGTGACTGGAGTGCTTGATGTTATCCATTAACTTGGCACTACGGATAAGCGCTTTGGATGGCACGCACCCTGTGTTTAAACAATCGCCACCCATCTTGTGTCGTTCAATCAATGAGACCTTGGCTTTAACAGCCGCCGCAATGTAGGCCGACACAAGACCACCAGAGCCTGCACCCAATACAACGATGTCGCGATCGAATGTTTCAGGTTTGGGAAAGTCCGCGTAAACCTTTTTGGCTTTAAAGTAATCGACCACTTTTTTTGCGATTAACGGAAAAATACCCAGCAGTGCAAACGACAAAATCAGTTTTGGTGAAAGTATGCCGGACAGGCTGTCGATTTTTGCCAGCTGTGTTCCGGCATTAACAAACACGATGGTGCCGGCAAGCATGCCTAACTGACTGACAATATAAAACACACCGGTTTTAATTTTTGTCAGGCCCATCACCAGATTTACAAGGAAGAACGGGAACACGGGTACCAGACGAACGGTGAACAAATAAAATGCCCCATCTTTGTCGATGTTGTCGTTAAACGTTTTGAGCTTGTCGCCGAATTTGGATTCAATGGAATCGCGTAGCAGAAATCGCGACACCAGAAACGCAATGGTGGCGCCGATGGAAGACGCAAATGAGACGATTAATGTCCCAGTGAAAAGCCCGAAGATGGCACCGGCCCCAAGAGTCAGAATGGCGGCCCCAGGCAACGACAGTGACGTGGCTGCTACGTAGATGGCAAAAAAGCTGGCAATAACCAGAAATGGGCGACTGCTGTACAGTGAATCGAGCGCGGCCTGTTGGCTTTTTAGATAATCCAGGCTGAGAAAACGACCCAGATCGAATATAAAGAAAGCGGCCACCAGTATGGCAACAACAATCAGGACTATTTTCTTATTTTTCATACTGGCCAATCGATGTGAGTGTAGTGTGGATTGCCTATGTAGGATGGGGCGCAGGGACTCAAGTTCCACATATGATTAAATGGATGCTAATTCGGTACCACAAACTCTGATTATACTGTGACTTTACGTGTAACAAGCGAACTTTCCGTCCGTGTAACCCTGCTGGCACCAGGCTGTTTTTCTCCCATTTCTGAATCGGAGGCAGGCCAAAGTCGAATTAATGACGCGCAAACACCCGCTGATATCAATGCTGCTGTGGCGGTACCCACCGTCAGCCAGTCCCATGAGCAAGCGCTGGCCGTCGCATTAGGCCAGCCCTCTGCGGCTTTAGGCGAATTGCCGATAGCGCAATGCCGTTATTTGATTGAAACCGGTCGCAGCGCTCCCGAGCACTGTGTTTGCGCGGAGCTAATCCATCTGCAAGCAGATAAAGACAACGCGCGCTTGTTGCCGTATGCGGCCCTATCGATCAGCGAAACCGAGTCTACTGCGTTGATTGAGTCACTTAATCAATTGATTAATCCAGATAACTTGCGAATCGAAAGCACCGGTCATGGACGCTATTACTTATGCGGTATGCCGGCAGGCAGTCTTGACACCTGGCCGGCACACGCAGTGGCCAATGGCAAGATCGCTAACTACCTGCCGCGCGATGCTCAGGCAGGTGACTGGCGTCGCCTAATGACCGAAGTGCAAATGTTGTTTCATTCCCACCCTGTTAACACAGCCAGAGTGGCCGCAGGAAAGCTGCCGGTTAATGCCATGTGGTTCTGGGGTGGTGGCAAAATTGACTCGGCGCCAGTCGATGCAGACGTCAGTTTAGTCGCCGACGATACTTACGTCTGCGGTTTGGCCGATCAATTGGAGTTGAGTGTTGTGTCGCCCAACGCATTTAAGTGGGACGCTCTGGCAGGTCACGTTGTCATTGTTAATACCGATGTGTATGACGCCTGGTTGAGCGGCAATCAAAATAATTTAATAGAACAAAAAAAACAGCTCCAGTCGCGTTGGATACTTCCGGCACAACAAGCGGTAGCCAACGGGCAAATCAGTCAATTTGTGCTTGACGGTTGCGATGGTCAAGCCATTGTAGAAACACAACCAGCTTCGTCTGCCAGTAGATTCGCCGCAGCACAACCTTTTATCAGCTGGTTTAAATCGCGTCGAGCGAAGCATAAGGCAAACCAAAGCTCGCCAAAGGCCGATAAATGAGCACCACCGTATCTATCACTCGTAGAGAACCACCGGCAAAAGCTCACAAGCTACACGATAATCAGCTGATTAATCATTTGTTAAACGCGCGTGGCGTTGAGTCTGCCAGCGAGCTTAACTTTGCGTTAGCAGACTTACCCACGCCAGAAACGTTGCTCGGCATTGATGCCGCAGTTGATCGATTATTCACAGCACTGCTTGAACAACAAAAAATACTTATTGTGGGCGACTACGATTGTGACGGTGCAACCAGCACCAGTTTGGCGGTTATGGCACTGCGTGAAATGGGTTATGAGAATGTCGATTATCTGGTGCCTAATCGCTTTGAGTATGGCTATGGCTTATCAACAACCATTGTCGATGTTGCAGCTAAAAACAAACCCGATCTTATTGTGACAGTGGATAACGGTGTTGCCTCCGTTGACGGAGTAGAACATGCCCGAGCGCTTTCAATAGATGTCGTTGTGACAGATCATCATTTAGCGCCCCCGGTATTGCCACGCGCTGTTGCCGTGGTTAATCCAAACATACCTGGAGCCACGTTTCCCAGCGGCAATCTGGCTGGTGTCGGTGTGTGTTTTTATGTGCTGCTTGCCTTGAGAGCAAGGCTTGCCAAGGAAGGCGTTGCTGGTGCTCAGGTTAAGCTTGCCGATTATCTCGATCTGGTTGCCATAGGCACGGTTGCTGATGTTGTTGCACTTGATCGAATTAATCGTATCCTGGTTGAGCAAGGCTTACGACGCATTCGAAAAGGCTTTACTCGCCCCGGCGTTAAGGCCATTTTATCAAGGGCGGGGCGAGTGCCCGAACGAATAACAGCCAGTGATATCGGCTTTGCGATTGGCCCGCGACTCAATGCGGCAGGCCGGCTTGACGACATGACCCGCGGTATCCATTGTCTAATGACAAACGATGATGCTGAGGCGTTAACACTGGCAACCGAACTGGACACGCTTAATCAACAGCGACGTGGCATAGAGCAAAAGATGCGAGATGAGGCTGAAGCCATTCTTGCCAGCGATGCTTCAGTGGGTGAGCACGCTCAGCATGCTTTTGGTGTTGTTCTATTTAATGAAGACTGGCATCAGGGCGTGATTGGCATTGTGGCCGGTCGCCTGAAAGATCAGCTGAACAAACCGGTGGCTATTTTCGCGGCCGATGGGGACGATCTGATTAAAGGCTCGTGCCGATCAATTCCCGGTGTGCATATAAGAGATGTTCTTGATACTGTCGCCACGCACAACCCCGATCTTATTAATAAATTTGGCGGCCATGCCATGGCTGCAGGTCTCACCTTAAAACGGGCGAGCTTTAGCGAATTTGCCGAAGCGTTCAACGCAGAAATCAAACGTGTGCTCGACGGTGAGCTGCCTGCACAAGGTTTTTTGAGTGATGGCAGTCTGGGCGATTCGCAGCGCTCGCTGGCCAATGCCCAGCTGATCGACGAGGTGTGCCCTTGGGGTCAGGAATTTACCGCACCCGTATTTGATGATGTTTTTATGGTTGAAGGGACACGTGTGGTGGGCACCGGCCATTTGAAATTGCGTCTCAGGTCCATCGAAGCTGACCACGGTGACGATTACGGCACCGTCTACGACGCCATTGCTTTTAACCAGCCCAATACGATTGCCACTGGCGACCCGGTTCACGTTGTTTACGCCTTGTCGGTCAACCATTACCGTGGAAGTCGAAGTTTGCAGCTGATGGTGCGGCATATTCAGATAAGCGAGCGCCAATTAAGCTAAACTTGGGGCTAATTCCAATACAGTCGTTAATACAGCCATGATCGAAATTAACCCCTACGTGCAGCACATTGAAGACTTGCGTGGTCGGGCGGAATCCCTCAGGGGGTATCTTTGACTATCAAGGCAAAAAAGAACAACTAGAAGAAATTCTGCTCGAACTCGAAAACCCCGACGTCTGGGCCGATCAGGAGCGGGCGCAAAAACTTGGTCAGCAGCGCTCATCGCTGCAAGACACCCTCGATGTGTTTGATACCCTCGATGCCGGTTTGGGTGACGCTACCGATTTACTCGAAATGGCGCGCGAAGAAGACGACCAGGAAACCGTAGACTCGGTGGTCAGCGATTTGGCTGGCTATGAAGAGCGTGTCGCCGGGCTGGAATTTCGTCGCATGTTTGCCGGTGACAACGATCAAGCCAACGCGTTTCTCGACATTCAATCAGGCAGTGGCGGCACCGAAGCACAAGACTGGGCCGAAATGCTGTTGCGCATGTTTTTGCGCTGGGGCGAGCGTCAGGGTTTTAAAACTGAACTCATTGAAGTCTCACCGGGTGACGTGGCTGGTATAAAGTCGGCAACCATTCGCTACGATGGCGAGTATGCCTTCGGGTGGCTGCGCACCGAAACCGGTGTGCACCGTCTGGTCAGAAAAAGCCCGTTTGATTCTGGTAGCCGGCGGCATACCTCGTTTGCAGGTGTGTTTGTTTCCCCCGAAATTGACGATGATATCGACATCGATATCAACCCAGCCGATTTACGCATCGATGTATATCGCGCCAGTGGCGCTGGTGGTCAGCACGTAAACCGAACCGAGTCGGCAGTGCGCATCACCCATGCGCCCTCGGGAATTGTTGTGCAATGCCAGAACGACCGCTCGCAACACAAAAACAAAGCAACCGCTATGAAGCAGTTGAAATCCAAATTATATGAAGCAGAGTTGCAACGCCGCAGTGGTGATCAACAAGCCGTTGAAGACGGAAAATCTGACATTGGCTGGGGCAGTCAAATACGATCTTATGTGCTCGATCAATCGCGCATTAAAGACTTGCGCACCAACATAGAAACCAGTAACACACAAGCTGTGCTCGATGGTGACATCGATCAGTTCCTTAAAGAGAGTTTAAAGGCAGGCCTTTAAAACCGTAATCAGGCAACATCATGAGCGAAGACGAAAATCAACTAATTGCACAGCGACGTGAAAAGCTGAATGCAAAGCGTAAGCAGGGCAATGCGTTTCCCAACACTTTCGAGCCCCAGCATAAAGCCGGTGAGTTGCAGGCTGCTCATGCAGACAAAGAAAAAGACGCTTTGGCAGAAGAAGGTATTGCGGTCAGCATTGCGGGTCGCATGATGTCACGCCGTATCATGGGCAAGGCAAGTTTTGCTGGAATCCGTGATGTCAGCGGCAACATTCAACTGTTTGTACAACGCGAGCAGCTTGGCGAAGAACCGTATGCGGATTTTAAAACCTGGGATATCGGTGACATCGTTGCTGCTGAAGGGACCTTGTTTATTACTAAAACCGGCGAGCTGAGTATTAAAGTGTCGCAAATGCAGCTCCTAACCAAATCGCTGCGACCATTGCCGGAAAAGTTTCATGGTTTAAGTGACCAGGAAACCCGTTATCGGCAGCGCTATGTCGACTTAATAATGAACGAAGAAACCCGCGCCACATTTCGTACGCGAACGGCTGTGATCAGTTACATTCGGCAGTTTTTAATTGAGCGTGAGTTTTTAGAAGTTGAAACACCGATGATGCAGGTGATTCCCGGTGGTGCAGCGGCGCGTCCTTTTGTTACTCATCACAACGCCTTGGACATGGATTTGTTTTTGCGTATTGCACCTGAGCTGTATTTGAAGCGCCTGGTTGTCGGTGGTTTCGAACGTGTGTTTGAAATAAACCGGAATTTTCGTAACGAGGGGTTAAGCACTCGGCACAATCCGGAATTCACCATGCTTGAATTTTACCAAGCGTATGCCACCTACGAACACTTGATGAATTTAACCGAGGAATTGTTTCGTGGTATTGCGTTGAACGTTATCGGGTCAACCAACATTCCCACGGAAGATGGCAACAGCACATTCGATTTTGCCAAGCCGTTTACGCGCTTAAGCCTGTTTGATTCAATTCTTCAATACAACGAGTCAATCAACGCCGCTGATTTGGCCGACCTGGACAAAGCAGCCGCCATTGCCAAGACGTTGCATATTGACGTTAAGCCTAATTGGGGTATCGGCAAAATTCAAACCGAAATCTTTGAGGCAACCGTAGAGGAAAAGCTACACGACCCAACGTTTATCACCCTGTATCCGGCCGAGGTCTCGCCTCTGTCGCGCCGTAACGACGATGACCCATCAGTAACAGATCGGTTTGAGCTGTTTGTGGGTGGGCGCGAACTGGCCAATGGCTTTTCAGAGCTAAACGATGCCGAAGATCAGGCAGAACGCTTTCAGGCTCAGGTAGCAGACAAAGATGCCGGTGATGAAGAGGCCATGCACTACGACGCCGACTACGTGCGAGCACTCGAGTACGGTATGCCGCCAACAGCGGGCGAGGGCATTGGTATTGATCGACTGGTTATGCTGTTAACCGCATCACCCAGCATCAGAGATGTGCTGTTATTTCCACACATGCGCCCGGAGGCTTAGACGACTTTCGGCTTGCATGACTTGGCTCTGAAGGACGGTATGTAGAGCGGGAAATCCCAACTACAATGTGGTTGCTTGAAGTTTTCTTTGATAATTTTTGGTCTCAAGAGCGTTTAGCTAAAAGAGACGATCTTTATTAAGAGTGCCGCTTGAATTAATCGTTTTTGCTGGTTACGACTACTGGAATAACAATGAAATATCAACAGATCGCGTTTTACTTATTACTTCTCTTGACTATGGGTGGGTGCGCAACCGGTAAATCCATTAATCAGGCGAGCGAGATTAAAGACGACGGTAAGTCTAACGTGGTGGTTTTAACCTACGACTTAACGCTTTTTGCAACCGACAAATACCCGTCTGTGAAGTCAACTTTTGTCGAATTCGACTGTCCTGCTACTTCAGCTATTAACAATTGCTTCTCAATTAAGCTTCCATACAAAGGCAAATCCGAGTACGACGGCTTTGACTTGCATGCATTTGAATCAAGCGGAGCAAAAGTCATGCGAATGAAATACGACTCGCACTTAGTGACGAAAGGAAAGTCCAAGATACTGATTGATGAACGAAAAAGAACGACCTGTAACTATGATAAGAAAAAGAGAAAAACATACTGTTATCCGGTCACAGACAGGGATTACGACAATCACCGATTTACATTGCCAGACGCCATCCCTGTAACGGTCACGCCAGGTACCGGTTGTTACATGGGACACCTGTCAATTGTATTGGTTAATGATGAGGTGAGTGAATACAACATAGAGCTGGATGCTGAGCTTACGCCGGAAAAATTAGCCAACCTCGATTCTGGTGTGAATGAAGCAGTGCTGCAATTTGTTGATCGCCCTTGTTATTAACGCCGGTGCTTGTCGCACTCTTTGTTTTTAATGTGGTGTCACAATGCATGAAAAAAAACCAACACCTAAAGTAGTCAGTAGCGCCGAGTGGCAAGCGGCGCGAGAAGAGCTGCTGCTAGCTGAAAAGGCCCTGACCGCTGAGCACGATCGAGTCGCTGCGTTAAGGAGGCGGATGCCATGGCAATTGGTGGAAAATGGTTATCAATTTGAGTTGCACGAAAACACGGTGGGTCTGGCAGATCTCTTTGATGGGCGTGCACAGCTCATTATGTATCACCATATGTTCAAGCCCGGTGACAAGAACCCATGCTCTGGTTGCAGTATGGTTCTGGATAACGTTGGGCACCTTGCGCATTTACACGCAAGAGACACCAATTTTGTTGTAGTCGCAACGGCAGCTCAACCTGAAATTGCTGAATTTCAGCAGCGCATGGGTTGGTCGTTCCAGTGGGCAACGTGCTCTGAAAAATTCAATCAAGACTTCGATATCACCGATGGTTTCGGACTTAATGTGTTTCTTCGTGACAACGAAAAACTGTACCGAACCTACTTTACTAATGGGCGTGGTGTAGAAGCGTTGGGCAGCAATTGGTCTTACCTGGATTTAACGCCAATGGGTAGACAGGAAAATTGGGAAGATTCACCAACTGGAATA
>CALHOI010000063.1 GCA_938035525.1 uncultured Granulosicoccaceae bacterium | reverse complement strand
CGTCGAGGTAGCTCACCGTTGTAAAACGCTTCTGTGTCTTTGTCTGCGAAGCTTTGAATCATAGCCAATAATACGCGTTACGTAATGCGTATGCAAGTGATGAGCCACCATTGTTGCGGAGTGCACCCAGTCCAACAAGCGCATTCCAAAATGCGTTCAGCCAAGACCAACAACAATCAAGTCCGCTAGTTGGGTTATGCACCACTTATCCACAGCTTATTGTCCAATCCATGCACAGAAATACCATATGTAGATAAAAATCCTCCTCGATTTACAATTAAACACTATATATGGTGGTTATCCACTTGACCCGACTGCGTCACAGTTTTAGACTTCTCGCCCGCGACATGATTTGTAACAAAGCCTGTCGCGCTGTATCTCGCTCACATCTAATCTGTGCTCGATCTACATTCGGTGCCATTTGGTAATGAAAATCAAAAAAGCGCCTACTACACTACATATAGCGACTGAGTCGCATAGTAGACACTACATATGGTGTCAGGGTATTGATTGGCCCTGACTAAAGCAATATATTAAGAGTGCACGTCACGGCAGACGAGCACGCAACCAGGAGAAGTAAGGTTCAATGAGTACAGTTGATTCAGTGAGTTCGGCAGACGTCACCCCCATTCGTAAGAATGATCGCTTAGATGGCAACCAAGATGGCAACAAAAGCGAAAACCAGGAAAACAGCAGTGCCATCAGCGGCGCTGTCACTAATCATGCAGTAAATAGCCGTGTGAGCGAACCCACTAACAATCAAACTGGCCTATCCGCGCAACAAGTTGCCCCAAATTCAATCAAGGGACTGGGCAGCTTGCCACTGCAAGAAACCTCTCTGGATATCTGGGACAAAAAGTATCGCCTGAAAACCAAAGACGGCGAAAATGTCGATCAGACCATCACCGATACCATCCACCGTGTTGCTCGGGCACTGGCCGATGTAGAAAGCAACGAAAACGACCGACAACACTGGTACGGCAAGTTTGTCTGGGCGCTTGAGCAAGGCGCTGTGCCGGCAGGCCGCATTATTTCCAATGCCGGCGCTCTGGAGCACAAACCGGCCACATCAACCATTAACTGCACCGTGTCAGGCACCATCAATGACTCCATGGACGACATTCTGCACAAGGTTCATGAAGCCGGCTTAACACTCAAAGCGGGCTGCGGCATTGGCTACGACTTCTCTACCTTGCGGCCACGTGGTGCTTATGTGTCGGGCGCTGGGGCGTACACGTCTGGCCCGCTGTCTTTTATGGATATATTCGACAAAATGTGTTTCACCGTGTCTTCAGCCGGTGGTCGACGTGGCGCGCAAATGGGTACCTTCGATGTACGCCACCCTGACGTTCTCGAATTTATCAAAGCCAAACGTGAAGACGGTCGTTTAAGGCAGTTCAACTTGTCCTTGCTGATCACTGAAGACTTTATTCAGGCAGTCAAGGCCGACGAGCCATGGCAACTGGCTTTTCCATTAAGACAAAAAGAACTCGACGATGGCGATGTTCAACTTGATAACCCTGACCAGGTAGTTTGGCGCGACTGGCCAAACCACAAAGACGCGGTTGTCAACGCAGACGGCTTGGTTGCTTGTCGAATTTATAAAACCCTGCCGGCAAAGCGCCTGTGGGATTTAATCATGAGCTCAACGTACGACTTTGCTGAGCCTGGCTTTATTCTTATCGATAAGGTCAACGAGATGAACAACAACTGGTTCGACGAAACCATTCGAGCCACTAACCCTTGCGGCGAACAGCCATTACCGCCTTACGGTGCGTGTCTGTTGGGTTCTGTGAATCTCACTAAATTTGTGGTTGACCCGTTCACTGATAAAGCCCGGTTCGACTGGGAGCGATTCAACGATACGGTTTCCATTTTTACTCGCATGCTCGACAACGTCGTTGAAATTAACGGACTACCACTGGGCAAACAACGTGACGAGATTCTTCGCAAGCGTCGCCACGGCATGGGATACCTGGGTCTTGGCTCAACCATGACACTCATGGGCATGAAATACGGTAGCGCTGCCTCTTTGGAATTCACTGAAAAAGTCACACGCGAACTGGCCATTAATGGCTGGCGTGCAGCACTTGAACTATCAAAAGAAAAAGGCCCTGCGCCCATCATGAACGAGACCTACCAGGTCACTGGCGACATGCTGCGCAAGCGCCCGGAAATGAAAACCGACGGTTACATGGTTGGCGATAAAATCACCGGCAAGGAACTGCACGCAAAGTACAGCCGTTATATGCAACGCATTGCGCAAATAGACCCGCAACTGGTTGAAGCACTCGCCGAGCAAGGTGCGCGTTTTACTCACCATAGTTCTATTGCACCAACCGGCACTATCGCTTTGTCTTTGGCCAACAACGCCAGTAACGGCATCGAGCCCAGCTTTGCGCATCACTACTCACGTAATGTTATTCGCGAAGGTCGTAAAACCAAAGAAAAAGTCGATGTGCATTCGTTCGAGTTGCTCGCGTATCGTGAATTGGTTAACGCCAATGCCATGCCATACAGCGAAGATGAAAACGCTCAGTTACCCGAGTACTTTATAGCGGCCGACGACATCAAGCCCGAGCAACACGTGGCGGTACAAGCTGCTGCGCAACGCTGGATTGATTCTTCTATTTCCAAAACAGCCAACGTGCCAACCGACTTTGCTTTCGAGCAATTTAAAGACATCTACATGCAAGCTTATGATCAAGGCTTGAAAGGTTGCACCACGTTCCGTTTTAACCCTGAAAACTTTCAGGGCGTGCTGGTCAAAGAGCAAGACCTGGAAAACACAGAATATCAATTCACACTCGAAGACGGCTCTGTTGTTAGCGTGAAAGGCAACGAAGAAATCGAATACGACGGCGAGACGCACTCCGCCGCCAATCTTTATGACGCACTTAAAGAAGGCTATTACGGCAAGTTCTAGGCTGGCCCCAAACCCTCTTTAATCGCACAGCAGGAAAAAACATGAAAATAACGAAAAAAATAGTTGGCTTTAATGTCAATAATGGTGATAGTAAGGACTCGACTGGCTCTGTATCTGGGGCTAACGCCGGGATAGCCAGCGGCCCAACAAGCGGCACTAGTTCAGAAGAAGCAAAGGACACGGCTAAAGCTACGCCAGTCAAAGCCGATGTGATCCAAATGCACGAAACACTGGAAAGACCAGAAAAGCTGATTGGCTCCACCTACAAACTGAAGGTGCCCGATCACGTGTCCGCTCATGCCATGTACATCACCATCAATGATGTGGTTCTTAACGAAGGCACCGAGCACGAACTGCGTCGCCCATTCGAAGTGTTTATCAACTCTAAAAACCTGGAACACTATCAATGGATAGTGGCCCTGACACTCATTATGTCGGCGGTGTTTCGTAAAGGTGGCGACATTACCTTTTTAGTTGAAGAGCTTCGCTCCGTATTCGACCCTCGCGGTGGCTACTGGAGCAAAGGCAAATACCAACCCTCTATCATTGCCGAGCTGGGCAATGTTATCGAACAGCATTTAATTGAAATCGGTATGTTGCAAAAAGCTGAAATGGACCCTGAGCAGCAAAAACTGATTGATGAAAAAAAGGCCGCCTTATTAGAATCTGAAAGTGCGACTGAAACGGTTGCAGGTGATGCAAACAGTGGCGCAAGCAGTGATGCTTCAGCCGAAGAGGCCTGGCAGGCTAACGCAACGCTGTGCAACAAGTGTAATCACAAAGCCGTTATGGTTCGCGATGGTTGCGCGACTTGCCTTAATTGCGGTGATTCTAAATGCGGTTAAGAACACGATAGATTAATTGAAAGCGCCACTGGAGCAAACGATGAAAGCAGAAATGTTGTTATCCACCTCCATGCTTGCCATTTTAGCTGTGCTTACGATCGGTGCACTTGAGGCTGGTTCTTTTCCAATCAAGATTGGATTGACCGGTTTGGCTATGGCGCTAATTTTCTATCATGTAAGTCGGCGTAATATTGGCTTCTCAATTGATGCTGCATTGGCAAAACAAAGCCTGTTGTTTGGTGTGGTAACAACAGTGCCAGTGATCAGTTTTCTTCAGGCCAGCTGATTCAAATAGAGCAAACACGCTTTGCATAACGCATAGGTCTTCGGGCCAAACCAAGCCCATTTATTCAACCTAAAGCATAGCATCCAAAATATTGGCTATTTTATCGAATCAATTTCGCGTACTGTACACTGGAGTCAAAGATAAAATAGACAAACCAGATGAAACTGCAGACCACAGTTGCCCTTCTTTACCTTGTGACTTTCAGCTCATCAGTCGCAATTGCCGACACGTTCAGTGATGATGCCAAAGATCGATTTTTGGAACTAGTCAATTTCAAACTCGATCATTATCCGCTGTTTGATAATTCAAAAGGTGTTTTCATTCAAGAAACTGAAGAGACTGGTGAGTGTCAATACAGTATGTATCAGATGACAGAATTTACTTACACGTCATCCAAAGGTGAGAAAAAAGGTGGCTGGGAGCTCACGACTGTTTTCGACCCAGGGGATTTGAACTTAGCATCTTCACAGCTCTTTAAAAGTTCCGGATTGTTTTTGATACCAACTGCCGGTTCTGACGAACAAACACAAATATTTTACGATAGTGCTTCTGAGAAATTCGCTTCCGAATTTCAGGATCTATTAGCCTCTTTCGTGCAGTCGTGCGAGTAGGCACTGTGGGAACAAAAAGAATCAACAAACGAGCAGCGCAATTTTTGTTAGGTATGTTTAACGCTACCCAGCACGCCGATCGCGAGCAAGTTGCGACAGCGATAAAATATGTGCAATCAGCGCATTAGGTACCAACAGTAACGGTATTAAACCAGTTGGGTAATCAACGACCGTATTAGGTTGATCAAACGAAAACAGCTGCACGGCATTGGCTGAACTGGTAAAACCAAAGAAGAACGCTGACACAAAATCCAGAATACCGACAACGGCAACGATTAAAATCCAGCGAGTGGGTATTGGTTTGTTCCAAAAACGATACAGCACATAGGCAGCTAATGACCCGGCTAACAAATCGCCCCAC
The DNA here is from genome assembly GCA_938035525.1 of uncultured Granulosicoccaceae bacterium. Classification (GTDB taxonomy): domain Bacteria; phylum Pseudomonadota; class Gammaproteobacteria; order Granulosicoccales; family Granulosicoccaceae; genus Granulosicoccus. The sequence goes on along the minus strand of CALHOI010000063.1, from coordinate 2,428 downwards.
CCGGCAGGATGCGCAAAAATACCAGGCATATTTCCATACGCGGCCTCAAGCACGAACACCATTCCTATGGGGCGCACCAACTGAAAGCTAATCAGTAAATGTTGCGATACACCTTTGCCGAGTAACAGCTCTCGAAACCACCAGGCAATAGCCGCACTTAACACCAAATAAAGTATTGGTCTGGCCGGGGAAAACGGGCCCAGCAAGTCACTGTCAAAGCTGGTCTTTACGGCAAAATAGGCAAACGCGATCCACAAGGAGACAATGGCCAACAAGCCGATACGCACGACGATCGTATGACCGGCATGCATGGACAACAACAGCATCTGCCATAAAGGCCAGGAAAGTAGAAACAGAATAGCGAACTCTGTGAAACCAGAATAATTCATTACATCTCCAAGTTAGTATCGTTTGGATAGTCACTATCAAAATGATACGATGCCTATGCAAAACTGGATCAGCATCGAATCTGCGATAAAACCATGAGTGTGCAAAGAAGCAACAACGAAGATCATCGACCGTTTAACGAGTTATGCCCAATATGGCGAGCAGCAAACATCATCGGTGACCCGTGCGCGCTGATGATCATTCGTGATCTGTTGAAGGATGACGCGTGTAAGTACAGTGATTTCAACGCACGCGACAGGGGATTCTCACTTAATACTCTCTCGAAACGCCTCAAGGATTTACAAGCTGCCGACATCATTAAGTCTGAGCCGTATCAACAGAACCCAATCAGGCACCAATACAAGCTAACTGCGCGCGGTAAAAAATTAGGTCCTGTTGTGGCGGCCATGTATAAATGGGGCAACACTCATGCACTATGAAAACAGCCCAAAACCTTTCAAAATGAACCGGCCTTAAGCAACGCTTTCACGGTCTTGGTGATTAGCTCGAATTAGCATGACGATTAGCTGGACTTGTCGGTTTTGCCAAAGCTAATGTGCCTAATGCTTCACAATTAATTTTGTGCATTTTTTTGCCCGACAAAAGAAAAAATCCCTTTATTTATAGGCTTTTGCGCCATTCAGTTTTGATCAGTGGCGAAGATTTGACCCACCAATGGTTAATCTTTAAACAACACTAAAACAGCAAAGCGCTTACAATAAGCGCACTCTTAAAACAGCGGAAACGGCCGGTATAAAAGTGGCCCTGAATTAGCGGCAAATGCTACCGGTAATGTGTTCCGCCAGACCAAAGCGATTCGTTTATGAAATGTCATGGTTGCAGTTCTTTGATGGTGCTGGATAAACAGGAAACCGGCACAGGCTCGGTCACTGAGTGGCACAGTTGTCCGCTGTGCGGAAAGGTGCGATTAACCAGTCAGCCGGACTCAAACATGGCTACTGGTATGTCCACTGGCGCACAGCATTCCCGCAGTCAAACACACAGAAACGGTGCTGCCGCCAGCAATGCACATGTGCGCGATGCTGCGACCAGCAGAGCGACGCCAAGCAGTGCTAACATGAGCAATGACAATTCAACACGCAAAGGCACGCCCTATTTCGCATGAGTGAACTTCAGCTTTCAGCCAAGTTAGTCAAAGATCTGCAAGATGTCATAGCAGCGCACGACCCAAGTGCCACCGACCCGGGTGTCACCTCGCAGTATCTCTGCGCAGTGGTTGGTTTTCTGCTCGGGCAGCAGGAAATGCCAGAACAACAAAAAACCGAAGTCATCGATAATCTCGGGGCTTTTATCAAGCACGTTGCCGACGATGTTGCAAAGCAGTCGCAACAGGCCAAACCCCCACCGCCGCCTCCCCCTCAGGATGCGTTCGGAATCTGGAAACCCAAATCATGAGCAAAGCCACTGCCCGCCACATACTGGTCGACAGCGAATCAAAATGCGAAAGCATCATCAATGAAATAAAAGGCGGCGCCGATTTCGCCGATCTGGCCAAACAGCATTCATCTTGTCCGTCAGGCAATGATGGCGGCAATCTGGGTACATTTTCACCCGGTCAAATGGTGCCCGAATTTGATACTGCTTGTTTCGAAGGGGCTGTCGGTGAAGTGCAAGGCCCAATCAAAACCCAGTTCGGGTACCACGTTGTCGAAGTAACCGAGCGGACGTAAAACGACGCGATAAGACGGGCATCGCCCGTCTGTCTCGGCGCAATGGCACGACGATGTCGCACAGCTTCGGCCAGTGCCAGGCTAGTGCCAAAAGATAAACACGCTAAAGCTCAATTTCAGTGCGTGAGTTAGTGGCGTTCAGGCGTTCGATGGAACGCTTGAACACACAAAGAAACAAGCTAAAAAATCCAACGTGCGTGTCGATCACCGCTGGCGAAGATTCGGTTACCGTATCAGCAAGAGCAGTATAAAGCGCGATTTTGCGTGCACTGACATACAAACCAGCCAACGGACCGGCTTGTCGTAGTCGGTACCAATCCTCTACCAGGCTCATCATCGAGCAACGCTCG
>CALHOI010000062.1 GCA_938035525.1 uncultured Granulosicoccaceae bacterium | reverse complement strand
GTTCTGAGGTTCTTCAAACCACCTTCCAATGGCATCAGAATTCCCAAGGTGATGATCATCGCAACCACTGTGCGTATAAGCACTATCTCGTGTAATGGGTAATCGCCAGATAAATACTTTATTCCCACGTCGCCCAGTGAGAACGCCAACCACGCGAGCAGGGCACAGCTGATACCGAGTCCGGCAGACTTATCTGCGTTATTGGGTGGCAACACTGCCATTAGATGTGTGTCGGCTTTGGCACGGCTTGATGCTACGCCCACTATGACGAATTTGCATGCATTTTTTACCACCGGTTCTCAAATATTAGCCCCATCCTGGTCAATTTGGACACAACCACGGCCGCTGACCTTCATGCAAGAAAACCATTTTTACTCATTTACAGCAGAACCGATAAAGTCACTCATGAATCAAGCACAAGGCCTAAGACGTAATCACCGAGTACGCGCTGCCGCTGTGGCGCTATTTGTAGTCTCGGGTGCCATTGGAGTAGGTTATAAAATAACCGCAACAGGGGTTTTTGCATTGGGATTGCCGGAGTTTTGTGTGGTAGTTCAAGCCGCCATAGTGAGCTGGATATTCTATGCCGCTATGCATTTTATGTTTCTGAACGAGCACGGCTACGATTTAAAAGAAGGCACGTACTCAGACGTTTCATGGCTGGATGCTGATAGTGGTAACGTGGTACTGCTTGAAAAAAACTCGTTAATCCACATTAGATTTGAACCGACACAACTTGAAACGGTGAAAGACCGGTACTGTGCAGACTCAAGCTGTGCGAGTGTTCTGCAAGACGAGGCTGACTTAGACGTCAGTAGAACTAGATGGTCAATGGTAACGGCGGTTTTAAGCAGAAGTAGCGAAGCAACCATTGATATAGAAACAAGCTATGGAGTAACCAGCTTGTCTTTTATCAATGTTGATACCAAAGAGCATGCCTTAAAGTACATCACAGCAAGGCTTCCAGCCAGTGCGTTGGTGGTGCAAAAAGAACAATCAAATGCGATGTCAGTTATAGCGCTAATGGCAGGTCTGCTTACTCTAATCGCTGGAGCACTGCTGGTGGGCAGCGTGCTGTTCACTACCATCGTTGGTGGTGTAGCCTCGCTGTTTTTTCCCACGTTTCTGGAGGTTTTGTACAAACCAAATATTGAAACAGTGTTCAGAGTAAGCAATGCATACGGGCATGACTACGAGAGCAATATTCCGCCATCAACATCAAGTGTTGTGCCAGTGACAAAGTCATTTTGAATTAAAAACACAATACCTTGGGCGCATTCATCGGCGCTGCCAGCCCGCGCAATCAAGTTTTTGCCAGTGAGCTTTTGGTAGTGAGCGTCTCGCTCGCTGCCTGTTAACGGCACCATTGGCGTATCGATAAGACCTGGCGACATGACGTTAATTCGCTTGGGCGCGATTTCTTTTGCTACCGCGCGGGACAGCGCCTCAACCGCTCCCCCAACTGATGACAGAGCAACCTGACCTGGACCACAACGTCTGGCGGGTGACCCGGACACCAAGACGATTGCACCATGATCGGGGAGGTGCGCAATGCCGTGCCGCACAACATTCGCGTAGCCCCAAAGCTTATTGAATGAACTTTTATAGCCAGACATGTCCATTGCAGAAAACTCTCCTATGGCGCGACTGCCACCGGTGGCGGCGCTGACCAGAATATCGAACGGTGCCTGTGCACTGAGTAACGCCGATACGGCGTCTTCGTCTGTGACATCACAAGCTTCTACAGACACACCATTTGGCAAGTCTTCGGCTTTAGAAGGGTCTCGACTGATGGCAATAACTGTCGCCCCCAGCGCTGCCAGCTGCTTTGAAGTTGCCAGACCAATACCCGAAGTGCCGCCGAAAACAATGGCTTTTTTACCTGATATGTCCATCTTGTTCCCAATACCCGTTCGTTGAAATAGCTGCTTAATGTACTACACTGCTGACAGCAATTGTGGGCCACCGGCGAATGTCTTGCCGGTTGAGGGCAATAAGCTCACCGACAGCGTTATACTTCGTACACGTTAATCACACTGCGCGCTCAAAAAGCATGACAAGTACCGTTTATCAGCATCGTTGGCATACAGCGGCTGAGGCAACACCGCAAGGCCGTGGCATTTACCTGATACACGGTATCGGTGAGCATGCTGGCCGCTATCAGCGTTTGGCGCAACAGCTTTGCGAACTCGGATATGAAGTCGGGGCGCACGATCACCCAGGACACGGGAAAAGTACTGGCAAACGTGGCGTTATAGATTCCGATTTTCACTTGGAAGAGACAGCTCGGGCGCAGTTCGCCGAGTTCGCACAGGAAACCGGCTCGACGCCAATCCTGTTCGGTCATAGTCTTGGAGGACTGGTTGCTGCATCCATGGTACTTAATCTTGACGTAAAGGTTGCCGGGCTAATATTGTCAGCGCCTGCATTTGCTCCATTTATTTCACCTTACAATAGAATCAAACTCAAAGTCCTGAATCTACTTGCCCCAAGGTTTACTCAACAATTACCCTACACAGCGCATTTTTTAACGCACGATGAACATGAGCAACACAAAGGCCGCACCGATCCTTTGAATCATCGATACAAATCTGCCAGCATAGTGACCTGGCTGGTCAACATCGGCAAACTCACGCTTGAAAAAGCACCGCAGCTTAATGTGCCAACGCTGGTTCTTATTGCTGGCGAAGACGTTGTTGTTAACCCTGAAGCCATGCAAATTTTTGTTGAACGGGCTCCAGCGCAGATCATCACTAAGCAAACATACCCTGATTTCAGACATGAGATACTCAATGAAACTGTTGACCGACGTGAGCAAGTACACGCGGATATAGAAAAATGGTTATACATGCAGGAGCAAACTAATGGATAAACGCATTATGCCTGCCACTCAATACGGCAACTATTTTGTTATCGCATTTGCCGTCTTGTTATTTAATGCAGGCCAGTTGGTATTAGCTAACACAATTTCTGACAAGCTATATCAATCACTGTCAACGGCACAGACAGAGCTAGAAGGCAGAACCGCGGAAGATGCGCTTTGGCAACACTGGTTTGATCAAGCACCCACTGCTGCAGACCGAGCACTGCTGGACAGGGCACTAGAGCGCAGAGAAGCGTATGACTTTGAAGCGGCTGAAAACGTGTTGAACCAATTGGTGGATTCTGCCCCCGCTTATTCTGAAGCATACAATCAACGGGCTTTTATTCGTTTTTTACGTGAGAATTATGCTGGCGCAAAAGCTGACTTGGAAAAAACCCTGGCACTCGAACCGCAGCATTTTGGGGCGTGGGCTGGCATGTATCTGGTGTTATCCAGACAGTCACAAATAGATGAAGCGTTTACGATGTTGCAAAGGGCGGTGTCTATCCATCCTTGGCTCAAAGAGCGATCTGCTTTACCAAAAGCACTGTGGCCCAAAGCCTATCGAGATCTGCATGACCCAGGGCAGAAAATTTAGCTATAGCTTTGCTGAGGAACTGCTCGCGTGACAACACATGAAATAGAAACATTGGTTGTGGGTGGTGGTCAGGCAGGGTTGGCCATGAGTGAACACCTCAGTAATGCTGGTAGCTCACACGTTGTACTGGAGCGACTGCGCATTGCAGAGCGTTGGCGAACAGAGCGCTGGGATTCTCTGGTGGCCAACGGCCCAGCGTGGCACGACTGCTTTCCTGGCTTGCATTTTAATGAAGTCGGGATTGACGGTGAAGACTTTGCCCCTAAAGAAAAAGTGGTGGATTACTTTGAGGCTTACGCCAAGCATATTAATGCACCAATAAAATGCGGCGTTAATGTTATCAAGGCAACAAGAAACTATGGCAAGCCTACTTTTACGGTAGAAACATCAGACGGTTTATTTGAAGCCAATAATATCGTCGCGGCAACAGGCCCTTTTCAAAGCCCTGTCATACCGCCCATTATTCCCAGCGACGACTCCGTACATCAACTTCATTCAAACGACTACCATAATCCACAGCAGCTTCCCAACGGTGCGGTAATGGTCGTGGGTGCTGGTTCTTCGGGTGCACAAATTGCCGATGAATTACAGCGCAGTGGCAAGCAGGTTTTTCTTTCAGTCGGTCCTCACGACAGACCACCAAGGCGCTATCGTGGTCAAGACTTCGTATGGTGGCTGGGTGTATTGGGAAAGTGGGATGCTCAAACAGTTGAAGCGGGGCGGGAACACGTCACCATCTCAGTCAGCGGCGCTTATGGTGGTCATACCATGGATTTTAGGCGCTTGGCGTCTGAAGGTGTAACCCTGCTAGGTTTAACGAGCTCATACAACAATGGTGTTGTCACGTTTGCCGACGATCTTGCGCACAACATCGCTGAGGGTGACGCAAACTACCTATCCGTACTCAAGGAGGCTGACGAATACATCAAACGTAATGGGCTAAATTTGCCTGAAGAACCCGAAGCGCATGTTATTGGACCAGATCCACAAAGCATGACCCATCCTATTCGTTCTCTTGATTTGCGTGACGCGGGTATTACGTCAATTATTTGGGCCACGGGTTATTCTGTTAACTATGATTGGTTGGATGCTGACGTGCTTGATGCACAAGGCAAACCGATTCATACCCGAGGCGTGACCAATGAACCTGGCGTTTATTTTCTTGGTTTGCCATGGCAGTCTCGACGAGGTTCAGCGTTTATTTGGGGTGTGTGGCACGATGCAAAATTTCTGGCTGACCACATAGCCACACAGCGTTTGTACAGAAACCGGGTTTAACCCATCGATTACTGGTAGTGTCAAAATTAAGGTAACGGCACGGCAGCTTAACGTTGCACACCAACGGTGTGCTCTCGCCACGCAATGATAACCCCGGCACAAATGATCAGGCACATGCCAACCAGGGTTAAGCCGTGAGGCCATTTGTCGAATATAACCTTCCCCCAAAATGCAGCAAAAATTAAATAGGAGAAGTCCAGTGGAGCGAGCAAGCTTGCATCGGCCGTTTGGTATGCACGCGTCATGCAAATATTGCCCAATAAATTTAGCGCCGAAGCCAACACAGCAAAACCTGCAACCAGCATGGTTAGTTCTGGCCAGCCAATGGCGACAAAAGGCATGGCACTCTGAATATCGAGACTGAGAGGAAAAAGAGACAACACGGCGATACCTAAAAGACCAATAATAACGAACACGATTCCGGCAGCAAAAGCCAGTGCAAGTGTGCTTTCACTACGACAGCCTTTTCGTAGTGTCAGGATATTGCAGGCATAAAAAAATCCGGCAACCATTGGTAGTATTTGAACTGTTGAAAATGTTTCCTTCCATGGCGCAAGTACCAAAATAGCGCCCAAAGCACCTAAAGCGATACACGCTGTTCGCCAAACACCGATTTTCTCGCCTAATACAGGGCCTGCAAGCAGGCATACGAACAAGGGGTAGGTATACAAGCCAACTGCCATTTGAGCCACGCTGAGAAATGGCGCTCCAGAAAAAAAGAAAAACATGGTTACCGCCAAAAATGCAGCGCGTAAAAAAACCGGTTTGGCGTTTTGTGGTTTTATTAGCATGAGCTCACCGCTTATTGAGGCCAGGATGACCACAAACGCCATATTGAATGCTGAGCGCAAAGTCTGAATTTGCCAGAACGACGTATCGGCTGACATCAGTTTCATCAGGCTGTCCTGTAAACCCAAAGTAAATGTTCCAACCAGCAGCAACCCGACGGCCAATAATGGCCGATCTCCTTTTACGCGAGCAAATAGTCCTAACTGCATTTTTTGATAATCTCGTGTGTGCTACTGCTCAATAAACCTAATTGGTCATAATTGAGAATAACTGGCTCATGATTCCACTCTCTGCCGACTTATTTACCGTTTCTAATGGCGGGACTAAATATTTTTCCGGGTGAGGGTCAATGATAACAACTAAACATGGCAATCCAATTGCCGCATTCCTATTTGTTCTTATTGCATTAAGTGCCTTAAGCAGTATGGCTGTTTTCGCAGATACAAACACGCAACAGAGTATCGAAATAGCCACATTAGAAGTAGAGCCAGTTAGCCAAGGTACGACCGAGCCAGATTTAGACCAAGTCAGCAGTGGTACTTTATTCTTTAGCGGCCCAGGCGGCAGCACCACGGCACCTTTACTCAGTGCATCTGTGCAGATAAACATCAGTGGCATCGTGGCCAAGATAGTCGTTGAGCAGACGTTCTTCAACAACAGCACGCAATGGCTAGAGGGCTTGTACACTTTTCCACTTCCCGATCAGGCAGCCGTTAACGCTATGGAGGTAACGATTGGTACGCGCCGCATAACAGGAAAAATAAAAGAGAAAGAGCAGGCAATCGTTGAGTTTGCTAATGCAAAACAGGAAGGTAAAGTTGCTAGTCTGGTTTCGCAGCACAGGCCAAATCTGTTCTCCTCACGATTCGCCAATATTGCACCCGGTGAAAAAATAGCACTTAAACTAACTTATATTCAAACTGTGCCTTTCGAGAATGCCAAATACCGGTTGCGTATTCCACTTACTCTGACCCCACGGTTCTCAAACTCATTGGTCCCAGACAAAAACGCCATTGCCTCACCGTTTGTAGACGAAAAAAGCGGCGGTAATACTCCAACAACTGACCATACAGTCACCATTGAAGGCCTGATTCATGGCGAATACGATGAGCAATTATTTTCCAGTCCTAGTCACCCACTTTTGATTGATGCGACGGTGAAACAACTGGGATTCTCCACGCAAAACCCAGTAAAGCTTGACCGGGACTTTATTCTCGAATGGGGAATACCCAACGGCACAGAACCAATGGTTCGCACGTGGAAAGAACGGGTTGGTGATCAATACTTTTTACTATCATCTGTTGTGCCACCAGCAAGCCCTGAACACATTCCACAGCAGGCTCGGGAGTTGATACTGGTGATTGATACTTCTGGCTCAATGGCAGGCGAGGCTATAAAAGCTGCAAAGGCTGCGTTATTGAATGCGTTAGCAGGCCTGAGAGACATTGACCAGTTTAATATTATCGAATTCAATTCACACCACACTAGCTTGTTTAGCACACCCCAACCGGTGAACGCTGACACCATTGCTAAAGCTCAGCGTTTTGTTTACCGCTTAAGAGCGGACGGCGGAACCGAAATGCTCAGTGCTTTGCAAAGCGCATTAGGTTATCAGCACACTGAAAATTTACGGCAAGTTGTTTTTATCACTGACGGCAGTGTCGGCTATGAGGATTCTGTGATCACTACTGTCACCAAGCAACTTCGATCAGCACGCTTGTTCACTGTAGGCATAGGCAGTGCACCCAATCAATGGTTTATGCGCAAAGTTGCACAAGCCGGACGGGGCACGGCTGAATTCATCGCGCACACAAATGATGTTGCACCAGTGATGGGCGAATTACTGTTGAAGCTTGAGGCGCCCGCTTTAACTGATATCACAGTGGCGTTTGATGATCCGCAAACAAACTATTTGCCAAACCCCATTCCTGATTTGTACTCGAATGATGCAGTTATCATTGCGGCAAAGCTCGAAAGCCAATACGGGGCGTTCAATATCTCAGGGCGTTGGGGGGATACTCTATGGCAACAAAGCAGCAATATAGATAATGCACCGTTAGTCCAAACGGGGTTGTCAACAATTTGGGCGCAGCGCACCATTGCCTCTTTGGAAGACCAACAGCGGCTACAGATCGATCAGGATTTTTATCGATCAGCCATCTTGGGTATTGCACTGGAACACAATCTTTTATCGAAATACACAAGCTTTCTTGCCGTAGAAGAACAACCAGCGCGACCCAAAGACGAATACCTCCACGCGGCTAAGGTGCCAAACCTGATACCACATGGCAATGACATGCTCACTATTTCAATGCCGCAGGGCTCTGCTGGTTCAGATACTCTGATCATGCTTTGTGTGCTACTCATGCTGTTGGCGGCTGGCACTGTCTACTCACAGCGTCGTTTCAAGCGGCACTAATACTATGCGTTATCGCACTTCGGGGTTAGTCGTGCTGGCACTGTTGCTGGGTGCCAGTGGTTTTTGGATTCAAGCCAAAGCGCAGCTTGGTCAGATACTGCTAGAGGTAGCCTGGAACAAGACGCTAGCAAACAGCACAGCGCAAAAGCCATGGCCCTGGGCTGATACGTGGCCAGTCGCCAAACTTATCGTTCCATCGTTAGAGCGCTCGCTGATTGTGCTGGACAGCGTATCAGGAGAGGCGATGGCATTTGGACCAGGTACTGTTACGACAATTTCTGGCGATGATGATGAACAGGTTATCGCTATTGGCGGGCATCGCGACAGCCACATGCAGTTTTTGAAACATCTTAATCGGGATTCAATTGTGCATCTGCAGCTTGCCGATGGTTCGGAAAATACTTATCGAGTCAACCGCACCTTAGTTGCTAATTCAGCCCATGAAAATTTGGAGGTACCAGTTGACCAGGCGCTGCTGGTTATGATTACCTGCTATCCGTTTAATGCATTACAAACAGGTGGACCATTAAGATATGTGGTTATTGCAGAACCGATATAGATTGGCTTTATTGCGCAGTTAGCTAGCTGGTTTTTTTAAGCAGCGTTTTTGCGTTCACTGACCATCAGCTGTGTAAACGCATTAAAGTCTATTGCTTTTTCAAACAGAAAGCCCTGATACTCATGACATTGATATTTTCTTAGTAGGTCAAGTTGTTCTGGTTTTTCTACACCTTCGGCAACGACATGCAGATCAAATAATTTAGCCATTGATATAATTAATTCTACAATGGGCTTGGCTGAATCAAGCGACTCTATAAATGAGCGATCTATTTTCAAGCAGCTAATTGGGTACCTATGAAGATAAGCCAAGTTTGAATAACCAGTACCAAAATCATCAATTGAAATTTTAAATCCGTGTTGTACTAACTGATGCAGTTTATCTACTGTTTCCTTGTCATTACCCAGTAGCACAGATTCAGTAATTTCCAATTCTATTCTTTCAGAGTTACCTTGATGCTGCCTGATAATTTGAATGAGATCATCATCTAAGTTAGCTTCGGCAAATTGAAGGGGCGATAGGTTTACCGAGATGCGTAAATCCAAACCCATTTGGGCCCACTCACGTTGCGCAATAACCGCTTGCGTAAAAATAACCTTGCCCAGGTCTGCTATTAGCCCGGCCTCTTCACAAGCTGGAATAAAAACACCGGGCGAGATCAGTCCTTTTTCGGGATGCTCCCATCTGGCAAGCGCTTCCGCTCCAAGAATTTGGCCAGTTTTTACGTCTACTCGTGGCTGAAAATACGCGACAAATTCGCCGTTCTTTAAGGCCAATTTAATTTCAGATTCCAAACTGATGCGTGTATCAACAGCCTCACTAAGCTCTGTAGTGAAATAGGCGTAATTATTTTTACCAATGTCTTTGGCGTGATACATGGCAAGGTCGGCATGACGCATTAATTCTTGTATCTTTAATCCGTTGCTGGGAAACAGAGCTACACCAATTGATGGGGTCATTTGAATTTCTCTGCCTTGCAATTCCATTGGCTGCGACACGAGATTGATAATTTCCTGTGCGGTCGTCTCTATTTGGTTCTCTTTGTCCTTTAATTCAAGAAGTAGTAAAAATTCATCACCGCCCAGACGTGCTACAGAATCATCCATAGCTGAGACATTTTTTAAGCGATTAGACACCTCAATTAAAAGTTGATCACCAGCATCATGGCCCAAAGAATCGTTTACATCCTTGAAATTATCCAGGTCTATAAAAATCAGCGCACCTGTTCTCTCAGCAGACAATAATTTGTCAATCCTGGCCTGAAAGTAGCTGGCGACATAGTTTCTATTTGGTAGTTTTGTCAGCGTATCGTGTTCAGCTAAAAACTGGGCGTGCTCCTCGGTTGCCTTCAAACGGGATACATCTACTTCACTGATCAACCAGGCAGCTTCACCAGTTATAGAATCCAGGCACCGCCTAGCCGTTATGTCGTGCCACTTTTCACCGTGTACGGTATGCACGCTGGTTACCGCATTGACTTCCTCTAGCTGTGAATTTTGCAATTGATGAATAAGTTCGGCATTACCAAAATGCTCGTGCAGCGTACTGCTGGCTGAATGCACACTGCTGCGTGCGGCAGGGTTTCTATACAGAGGTTCACCATTAGCACTGTATAAAGAAATATTGACTGACGTATGTAATAGTGCTTCTGCACTACGTAAAGCCTCATTGTCAATAGCAGAGCTACCAGTGACTTCGCATAACATACACACACGACCCGTATTGAGCCGGAAGCAACTGAAAACCATATCAAAGGTGGTTGGCTCATTGTTAGGATACAGTGTCCAGACTTCCCGGAACTGTGCATTTTCGTCGTTGCTAAAGTCAGTCTTGTATTGTTCAAGTCGTTTGGAGACCGTCAAAGACATATCCGCCTTCATGTCTCTACTTAACAGCTCTTCCCTGGATTCTGATTCCCATACTGACAAAGAGTTTTCGTTACACCAAAGCACGCGCGAATTATCGACATCAAATACCCATACCGGGCAGTGAATGCGATTAAGCGGTGATAATGTTTTAGCAATCCATTGCGTCTCAACTTCTAATTGTTTTGTAGAATCAATGGATTCCATGCAACTAAGCTCTTATGAAATAACGTAGTGTGCCCAACACATGAAGTGTTAGGCAGCCGCTTTCAGGTGTTCTCCCGTCAGCAATTTCTCAATGGGTGTGTATCCATCTTGCTGTTGAATACGTGAAATCCAAGCGCTCACATGTTTAAAGTCGTCAAGTTCAAACCCACCCTCGTTGGCCAGATGTGTGTAGCCATACACAGCAATGTCAGCGATTGAATACCCATGATCTGTAACAAAATCATTGGACTCCAGATAGTTATCCAACACTTTTAAACCCTGATTACCACGCTCTCTCCACACTGGAATCATGTCCTCGTGCTCACTCTGTAGATCAGGCACGATGTGAGTAAAGAATCGAACCGGGGATATGTTAGCTTCGAGCATTGTCTGTTCGTAGTTCATCCATCGAATTGCCTGCGCTCTGGCCAAGGCAGATTCTGGTATTAAATGGCTTCCTTCCGCCAAATACCAAGCAATTGCATTTGACTCACCGAGCCCTACGCCGTCGGGGAGTACAAGATACGGAAGCTGTCCCAGCGGGTTTATTGACAAGAAGGCGGGCTTTCTCGAATCCCCAGCTAAAACGTCTACGTAGCGCACGTTACATGGCTTATTCAGCTGCGATGCCACCAGCATGGGCTTAAAACTGTTACCTGATCCCTGTGTAACGTATAGGGTTGGTGATGATTGATTTGAACTCATAGTGGTTTATTAATCTCTTTACCGCATCAATTCTTTATTATCGGCAATTCCACGGAGAACCGTATACGTATAGGTAGTGCTGAGGCCACTTTTTTCATACTGCACACACACAAAAGCTCAAATCACGGCTTAAAAACCTGAACCAGTTCTAACAATTTGCCTGTGTTTACGTCAGAGACTGGGGGCTGATTTGGGTGGAAGATGGCTGATACAGCCCGCTTTGCTAATGCGCATAGGTAGATGTGCGTATCACTGTCAAAATAGTAGCGTATTCGTGGCCCGTTGGTTGTGGTATAAATTGGTAAGACTTATCTACAATTACCGGATCTAATGAGTCCTTCAGGCTATATCAAATCAGGCGTATACCAGCATTTTAAGGGTAACCATTACTATGTTTTCGGCACGGCAAGGCACTCCGAAGATGAAGAGGTTATGGTGGTTTACGCGCCCAATGAAAAACGCCGGGAATTATGGGTCAGGCCCCTAAGCATGTTTAGAGAGCTGGTTAACACTGAAGCTGGTGAGGTGCAACGCTTCACATTTGTCGGTTCCCATTCATAACAGTTAACGTTTGATTAATTTAGCTGATGGCGAAGCATCGAAAAAGCTGTGTTGTCAGAGCGGTTTTTGT
>CALHOI010000061.1 GCA_938035525.1 uncultured Granulosicoccaceae bacterium | reverse complement strand
TTTGCCATCGTGGGCGCACAAAACGATCAAGGCATGGCGGCCGTGCTGGCTATTGCATTATTGATTTTTACCTTGTCCGCCTTTTATGCGCAACGACGGTGGTTGGGTAAAAAGTCTTATACCACCAAAACCGGCAAGGGTGATTCCGGTACGCATGTCATGATGCCCAGGCGCGTATTGCTGCCATGCTATTTGATTGCTGGTATTTGGACGGTTTTTACCGCCACTGTATACGGCATGATTTTATATGGCGGTTTTGTTGAAACGTGGGGTTTGAATAACACGCTAACATTCAAACACTACATTGACGCATTTGCCGTTGGTGTTAATGATTTTGGCATCCACTTTAAAGGCTCGGCCTGGGATTCGTTTTTTACCACCATAAAAATAGCAGCAACCGCAGCGCCATTAACCGCCATGCTCGGCTTGCTAACCGCGTGGTTGTTAGTAAGACAGAATTTTGCGGGCAAAAATGCGTTTGAATTTGGCACCATGCTTAGCTTTGCCATCCCTGGCACGGTAATCGGTGTGAGTTACATCTTGGCCTTTAATGTGCCGCCAATAGAGCTCACTGGCACTGGCGCGATACTGGTCATCAGTTTTATTTTTCGCAACATGCCCGTGGGGGTCAGAGCCGGCATTGCGTCTATGTCGCAGCTGGATAAAAGCCTGGATGAGGCATCGCTAACGCTGGGTGCCAGTACATGGCGAACCTTCACCTCAATAATATTGCCACTAATGCGCCCTGCCATATTGGCCGCTTTGGTGTTTAGCTTTGTGAGAGCAATGACGGCCATCAGCGCAGTGATATTTTTAGTGAGTGCCGAATACAACATGGCCACCAGTTATATTATTGGCCGGGTTGAAAACAACGACTACGGCATTGCTATCGCGTACTCCAGTATGCTTATTGTTGTTATGTTGCTGGTGGTTGCGATCATGCAGTTTGTTATTAATAAAAGTGTTACCGGTACGCGCTCGGCACCTGCGGGTACAAGCTGGTAAAGCGTCACTATGAATGATACAAAATGACTATGACACAAGCCGGAACCAACGCAGCATCAGTCCAGTTTAATAACGTCACCAAGGTATACGGCAAAGACGTTACCGCTGTTGATAATGTTTCTTTACACGTTCAGGCGGGTGAGCTTGTCACATTATTAGGCCCTTCGGGCTGTGGGAAAACCACCACCTTGCGCATGATTGCAGGCTTAGAGATGGCCACCAGCGGTCAAATCATGATCGGCGACACCGATGTCACCAAATTGCCTGCCACTGATCGAGATGTGTCCATGGTGTTCCAGTCTTATGCCTTGTTTCCGCACATGTCGGTTATCGATAATGTTTCCTATGGGTTGCGCATGAACAACCTTAAAAAAGGCGAGGTACATGAACGGGCAAATCGTGGTTTGGATTTGGTTGGCCTGGCCGGTTATGGCAATAGATTGCCTAACGAGCTTTCAGGTGGTCAACAACAACGCGTTGCCGTAGCACGTGCATTAGTACTGGAACCTCAGGTGTTATTGTTTGACGAGCCATTATCCAATCTGGATGCCAAATTGCGCCGACAAGTTAGAGAAGATATTCGCGATATTCAAACCAACTTGGGTTTGACGGTCGTATACGTCACACACGACCAAGAAGAGGCGCTAGCCGTTTCAGATCGTATTATCGTTATGAACAACGCTACTATTGCTCAAATTGGAACCCCACGCGAACTGTACGACGCGCCAAAAGATGAGTTTGTTGCTGATTTTATTGGTGAGGCTAATTTGCTTGACGGGCAAATCGAGTCTTTGAATGTCAGTAGCGATACCACAATTGCAACAGTTGCAGTGGATAACCTTCGCTTTCAAGTGCCGGCTGGAGATAAATCAGAAGGAGCGGTCCGCGTTGCCATCAGGCCAGGTCGAATACGAATTGTGCCTGCCAATACGCCAAACACCATGGCCGGTACTATACTCAAGGCCACGTATGCTGGAAGCCATATGGAATTTAAAGTAACAACACCTGCAGGTGAGCTGTTCGTTGTTGCCGATGTTGAAAGTGAATTTGCAAAAGGGGAGTCAGTGGGTGTGGCCTTTGCCGAGAAAGGGCCAGTTTTGCTCAGCGCTTAAGTGCTCTTGTTGTCATCTTTCACTTGTACAATAACCAACCCAAATAAACGGACGCAATCCATGCAGCAAGAGCTAATCAGCCGACGCGACAAAGGACTTGAGATAGTGCAAGCGGCATCACAGCGTGCAAAACAGTACTTCGCCGACATCGATAAGTTGGTGATTGAAGCCAAAGGCAAGCAAGACTTAGTGTCCGATGCAGACAAAGGTGTTGAAACACAGATTCGCGATGCGCTGGATGGCGCGTTCCCCGGTGATGGCATCATAGGCGAAGAGCACGGACGAAAAGAATCAAGCTCGGGCTATACGTGGGTAATCGATCCAATAGACGGCACCTCCAGTTTTGTTGCAGGCATGCCCGGTTGGTGTGTTGTGCTGGCATGTGTGTATGAGAATAAAGTGGTGTTGAGTATTATCATTGACCCTATTGCCAATGAAACTTATCTGGCCGTGAAGGGGCAGGGTGCAACACTCAATAGCCGACCGCTGTCAGTCTCAGCGTCGCAACGCCTGGATGAAGGCTCAGTGGCTGTTGGGTATTCAGCACGTATTACCGTACAACCAACCTTAGATGTGTTAACCAGCATAATGAATGCCGGTGGCATTTACTATCGCTGTGGGTCGGGCGCACTTATGCTTTGCTATGTGGCAGCGGGTAGATTGCTTGGCTACTGTGAGCAGCACATGAATGCGTGGGACTGTATTGCAGCGCTGCATCTAATAGAGGAGGCTGGAGGTGCGGTGGAGCCCTACGACATGAGCGCCATGCTGACCTCAGGTGGCAGAGTGCTTACCGGTTGTCCTGGGGTTTATCCGCAATTGCTGGAAATTTGTGATCAAGCCAAATTGTAATAGAGTTAGCATTGAGCATCACTCGACAGTGATAAATTAAGACACCAGATGCTTATGCCCACGAGTCAGATACGCGCACATCAACAATGTCCGAACAACCTGCAACGACACCGCCAAAATTTGCAGCCAAGGCTGAATACCAGGAATTTAGTCAGCGCTTAACCACCGAATTTAAGCCATCTAAAAACCTGAGCGATTTGGCGAGTAATACTAATCGATGTTGTTTGTGCGAGCATGCCAATATCGCCGCGCAGGCCATGACAGGTTGTATTGCCTCGCTTGAAGTAAAACTCAACGCTAAAAATGAGCCCTATAAATAAGCTGCTGCTCATGCGCAGTTAACTGCCGATGCCATACGACAGCAAAACCGTATGGTGATGATAGTGGGTGAGCAGCCTGGCGACTTAGAAGATATTAGCCGCCCAGTCATGTTAGCCTGGGCCAGTTCTAAAAACCTTAAGTTCTCGAGGTCTAAACCTTCGAAAGCTGCCGTTTTGTATACCAATGTGCGAACAGGGCGCTAATAACCACAACCGATATAATGGTGTAAAAAATCGACATCATCGGAAAATCGAATACAACAATCAGTATGTAATTAATGGTCACTGGCAGGACTAGTTGTCGGGCTATGCCCAGATACATTGGAAACATCGGTTGTTTGATGGCTTGCAAGCTTGCAGTACTTAAAAACAACACAACATAGGCATAGAATGCAATGGCATCCACGCGCAGGTAGGCGGCACCGGTGTTTATGATTGATTGGTCATCGGTAAAAAATTTCATCATGGCAGGTGACAAAAATAGCATAACAGGTATCGAGAGCGCGGCCATGGCCAGCCCCACCAATAAGCCTTTGCGGTAGGTTTCCTGTACCCGGGCTGCATGCCCTGCGCCGAAATTCTGTCCGGCAATCGCCATGACGGCGGTATTCAAACCCAGAGCGGGTAACAGCAATACTTGCTCAAGCCGCAGCCCAACCGCGTAACCAGCAACGTGTTCACTGCCGAATCGGCCAATAAGAGATACCGTGATAAAGCCGCCGAGGATTATCGTTAGCATATTGAAGCTGGCCGGTAACACCTGCCGTAACAACTCTATGTAATGCTTTACAGAGAAAGTGGGTTTGGCCCACCGACCAAGTCGCTTCGACAATACCCAGAACAAGTAAACGGCTGAAGCCAGCTTAATGATAACGGTGGCCAGTGCCAGCCCGGTTACACCCAAGCCTAATGTGAAAGTCAGTAGCGGGTTCAAGGCAAGATTGACGAAGAACCCCAAGGCCAGCACATTGCGATTAGATTTTGTGTCGCCAAGTGCAATCAATACGCCGGCGGCCGCAAAAGTCAGGACGAAAGTAAACGCACCAATAATGGTGATGCTGACGTACTCCATCGACAGCGGTGCGATGTTGTCTTCAGCGCCAAGAAACAGCACCAATGGTTCTGCGCAAATGACGCCAATCACTGTAACCACGACGCTTAATGCGAGCGAAAGTCCAAGCACCTGATCGGTGCGATCGGCCACGGCGTTGGTGTTGCCGCTGCCCACCTCGGGTGCAATGACGGCGGAAGCGCCCGTTTGAATGCCAATGCCAATAGCCAATATCAGAAAAAAAACACTCCCGGCGATAGAAACCCCGGCCAGTGCCTCTTCAGAAAGTTTGCCTGCGAACCAGAAGTCAGATAAGTTGTACAGGGTATTGAAAATCATCCCCATGGATGCCGGAATGGATAGCCTTATCAGGTGTTTAACCACTGAGCCTTCAGTGAGTAAATTGTTATCCGAGGTCATACTCGATGCGCGGGGTGATAGCGTTGCGACAGCATACACACGACGGCAGCTTATATGGAAAAAATATAAAATAAACCCCATACAATAATGAGGCTGAGCGTATCGGATATGACCCAAAAAATCGAAGCAAACGGAATTAGCATAAATTATGAGCTAACTGAGTCACGCAATGGTGCGCAGGACGCGCCAGTGGTCATGCTCAGCAACAGTCTCATGTCAAATTACACGATGTGGGATCCACAAATGTCGGTGTTGTCCGAGAATTACCGAATCTTGCGTTATGACACTCGCGGTCACGGACAAACCGATGCACCGACTGGGCCTTACACAATCAAACTGCTTGCCGAAGATGCTGTTGCCTTACTGGACGCTTTAAAAATTGACAAGGTACATTTCGCTGGACTATCAATGGGCGGCATGATTGGCCAGTATCTGGGCGCCCACTATACAAAACGTCTGCACTCATTGATGCTGTGCGATACGGCCAGTGAGATGCCTTTATCAAGCATGTGGAATGAACGAATATCAACAGCAGAAGAACACGGCATTGGTGGCTTGTTGGATGGCACACTGAAACGTTGGTTTACACCGGCCTTTCTTGACAACGACAATCCTGCCGTTGATAAAGTGGCGCAAATGATTCGCACTACTGATACCGGCGGCTATATTGCCTGTGCCAGTGCTGTGAGAGACATGAGCCAGACAGCAATTTTGTCAAACATTTCGGTACCCACCGTTATTATTGTTGGAGAAGATGACCCGGCATGTACAGTTGAACAAGCCAGAATAATGAAAGAACACATAAAAGGCTCTGAGCTTGTTGTTATCAAAGAGGCTGCACACTTATCAAATATCGAACAAGTGCAAGCATTTAACGATGCAATGATGCAGTTCTTGAATGCACTCTAGCCATTAATCGGAACACTCCTACTATGAACCTTACTTGCGAGCAACTATTAAGTCGCGGCTGTGATAGTAACATTGCAGTGCAAGCACCCGAGCGACCAAACTTAAGTTATTCGGCATTAAGAGATCTTGCCAGTCGCACTAAAGCAACCCTGCATGAAGCCGGTGTGGCTCATGATGATCGTGTTGCCATTGTGTTGCCTAACGGCCCTGAAATGGCAACCGCGTTCGTCACCATTGCGGCAGTGGCAATCACGGCACCATTAAACCCAAACTATACCCAGGAAGAGTTTGAGTTTTATATGCAAGACTTAAATGCAAAGGCATTGGTTATTGAACAAAAAAGTGCATCACCAGCAGTAGCCGCCGCCCGCAAGTTAGGTATTGGTCTCATTGAGTTGAGTAGCGCAGCGCAAAGGCCAGCTGGCGATTTTGATTTACTGCCAGAACATACGCAATATACGGATGCCGGGTTAGGGGCTGAACCTGCAAGCCAGTTGAGCGACAACTTAGGTAACAGTGTAGCCAAAGAACAGGATGCTAATATCGGTGCTGTGGCAGCTGATAACATAGCGTTGATTCTACATACCTCGGGCACCACATCGCGTCCCAAGATCGTACCGCTTTCACATAAGAACATTTGTCGCTCTGCGCAAAATATTGCCTCCGGGTTAAATCTGAAAGAAGATGATGCGTGTTTAAACATCATGCCTTTGTTTCATATTCATGGACTGATCGCGGCAGTGCTATCAACGCTTTCTGTTGGTGGGCGTATCTATTGCAGTCCAGGATTCAATGCACTGAAGTTTTTCAATTGGTTGGATGATGCCAAGCCATCTTGGTACACCGCAGTGCCAACCATGCATCAAACTATCCTGTCGCGTGCAAAGCGCAATAACGACGTGATAAACGCGAACCCGTTGAAGTTTATTCGCTCATCGTCTGCGTCTTTACCATCACAGGTAATGACCGAGTTGGCACAGGCGTTTAATGTACCCGTTATAGAAGCGTATGGCATGACAGAAGCTGCCCATCAAATGGCCAGCAACCCGTTGCCACCGGGCGAGCAAAAACCGGGCAGTGTCGGCTTGCCTGCCGGACCCGAAGTTGAAATCATGAATCAAGCAGGGGATATTCTTGCGCAAGGTGAAGTGGGCGAGATTGTGATAAGGGGCGAGAATGTCACCGCGGGTTATGAAAACAATCCCAAAGCTAATGCTGAAAATTTTACTAATGGTTGGTTTCGTACGGGGGACCAAGGTGTAAAAGACAGTGATGGCTATATTGCGTTAACTGGCCGCTTAAAAGAGATTATTAATCGGGGTGGTGAAAAAATATCGCCGCGTGAAGTCGATGAAGTGTTGATGGATCATGAATTAATAGAACAATGCGTAACCTTTGCGGTTAATCACCCGAAGCTGGGCGAGGACGTTGCTGCCGCTGTGGTTTTAAAGGATGGTGCAGCTGAACAATTTGATGTTCAACAGGATGTTCAACGGGATGTTCAACAAGATGCCCAGCAGGATATTGAACAGGATATTAAAGCGTTCGCAAGCCAACGACTGGCAGACTTTAAGGTACCCGGCAAGATACTGATACTCGATGAAATACCCAAAGGTGCAACCGGTAAACTGCAGCGTATTGGCCTTGCAGACAAATTGGGGCTTAACTGAACATGAAAATAGCCATCTATGGGGCGGGCGCTATTGGCGGTTATGTGGGTGCGCTGCTGTCTGACTCAGGCGCCGATGTATCATTGATTGCGCGTGGCGCTCATCTTGAAGCAATTAAAAACAATGGCCTAAAGCTAATACAGCAAAATGAAACCATCGTTACTCACCCCGTTGCCACCAACAACCCCGAAGAGCTAGGCGAACAAGACTACATTATCGTTGCCCTCAAAGCGCATTCTGCCGTTCATATCGTTGAGGCTATGCAGCCTCTTATAGGCCCGGACACGGCAATCGTCACCATGATGAACGGTGTGCCCTGGTGGTATTTTTATCAACTCGATGGTCCTTGGGAAAACCGGGTTATTGAATCGGTAGACCCCGAAGGCAAGCAGTGGCACGGTTTGGGTCCGCAACGTGCCATTGGCTGTGTTGTGTACCCGGCGTGTGAAATCACAGAGCCAGGGACGGTGCAACATCTGTATGGTGATCGCTTTACGTTAGGTGAGCCATCTGGCGAAAAAACCGAGCGAGTAAAGTCGCTGGCAAGTGCATTGATTGCTGCGGGGTTAAAAGCCCCCATCCGAAATATTAGAGATGACATCTGGGTAAAGCTTTGGGGCAACTTATGCTTTAATCCTTTAAGCGCGCTTACTCATGCAACGCTCGATGTGCTGGCCACAAACCACGGTACGCAAAGCGTGGCAAGAAACATGATGCTTGAAGCGCAGGCAATCGGTGAACAACTTGGTGTGCGTTTCAGGATTGACGTAGACAAACGTATAAAAGGTGCAGCCGATGTGGGTGCGCACAAAACGTCCATGCTTCAAGATCTGGAGCTTGGTCGACCAATGGAAATAGATGCCTTGCTTTCGTCCGTGCAGGAGCTGGGTCTTATTGTTGGGATAGATACACCGACCATTGATACGGTGCTGCCAATTGTCAAACTGCGAGCACAAGTTGCTGGTTGTTATTAATAGTATTACAAACGCGAACATCACAGGAGCCAGTCATGATTCATGTTATTGCCATCATTACCGCAAAAAACGGTCAACGAGCCGAGTTGCTTGATGCGTTTGCGCAAATAATACCGTTAGTGCATGCAGAGCAGGGGTGTATCGAATATCAGCCCGTTATAGATGCAGATGATGGCGGACCAATGCAGTCATTGGTGGGGATTGATTCGTTTGTCGTGATTGAGAAATGGGAAAGCATGGATGCACTGAAGGCGCACGCTGCGTCCAGCCATATGGTGCAGTATGGCGAAAGTGCAGGGCACATGGTTGCCGACAGGACAATCCACGTACTAAGCCAGGCAGTTTAGCTGGCTTTATTTCCTACGAGTTGATCTCAAGTAGTTCAACTTCAAACACCAAAGTTGAATTGGGTGGGATGTCGCCGTTTTGTCTGTCACCATAAGCAAGGTTGGGGGGTATGATAAAGCGGTACTGGCTGCCGACTGACATTAATTGCACCCCTTCCGTCCATCCGACAATGACATTGCGCAGGTTAAAGGTAGCAGGTGTGTCCCGAGCATAAGACGAGTCGAATTGTGTGCCGTCAGTCAGGGTACCGACGTAGTGCACTGTAACAACGCTGTTTGGGCCCGGACGCTGGCCTGCTGATTCTCTGAGTACTTGGTATTGTAAACCAGAGGCCGTTGTTATCACATCACCGGGACCGGTTTCCTGATTTTCCGACAGTGCGTTTTGCGGCTCAGTATTCTGTGTTGAAGACCCGTCAGCGGCTTGATTTGTATCCGGGCTGTTTGATGCATCGAGCGCCAAATCCGAATTGGCATTGTCTTGGGCGGTTGGCCCTGAATCATCACTGCAGCTAACTAATGTTATCGCTAAGATCAGGACGATAAGTCGCACAAACATAGGCTTTACCAGACAAATGCGTTATTACTGTTGCTATAGAGTCTAGTTTAATTTTCTATGTTTGTTAGAAATACTGAGTGCCATCATGACACTCAATTGGCAAGCCATTTGTCTTTTAAAAACACGGTGATCAGTGTTGTAAAAATAATGCCTAATGCTAAAATGGTAATTGGATTGTTCAGTAGTTCCATGCGCTTTAACACATGCACTGCTCCCAATGCCAGCAATGGAACAGCACCCCAGGCAAAGTCAATCACTGATGAAAATTGAGTTTTGTTTCTGGTTTTTTTCCGTAATTTAAACGGAACGGTAGTCTGCGCGCGCTGGGCCACTTTCTCAACCAGCTCACGACACTTGGCTACTTCGTTTGCTTTGAGTGTTGATTTCAACCCAGTAAACGTATTAACGCACACCAGGGTGTTGCCTTCCATTTTTGTGGTGTCTGAGTACTTAAAAAATTCATTGTTTTCACTGAAGGCGTCATCAACAATATCAGTGGGTTTGCTATAGTGAATTTTCACAGTGTGTTCAGAGATGCCAGTGGGGGCAGTGGTTGTTGGGTGTGTGTCTCGAGCTGGCATCAGGAACTCACTGTGAGCACTGGATGAAAACTGTAACACGCCGTTCTTAATCTGCGTTACATCACCTTTAAGCTTGTATTGCTCATAAGTTGTCAGGGTGTTTTTTTCGATGTGGTCCTCTGTCACCGAAAACGAGGTAACCGGCTCCAGCTTTAATGCTGCAAATTCAGATGCAAGGTCCATAAAATACTCTTGGGTATTGGACTTTTCGCTTGAAGCGATACTGTATCTGATGCTATCAGCCAGCTCCTGATAATAAGTACGACGAACGGTTAGTGTGCATTCATCCAGAGTGTCAAATCTTAGATCAAACTCACGACAGGTTTTTATTAATACTGGCGTGGCCTCATACTCAATCTGTGTTAGTTCGCTGCCCGTTTCGGTCAGTGGTAAGCACAGTCCGTAGTCCAGCCTGGCATGCGAATTTATATCGCCGCCTTGCTTTTTCATTGTTGGATCGACAGTGTAAATACGGTTGTTGTATTTGAACTGAACAATCATGTGATTGAATGCGTAGGGAGTAGGCTGTAGCTCACCAATGGCGTCACGTATGCCAGTGTTTACCAATGTCAGGTTTGCGACAACACCAACTCTAGCCAATAGAACAGCCAATAATGCCGACTTGTCTTTACAGTCACCGGTTCGTCTACGCAATGTTTGGGCAACTGATTTAGGCGTATGCGTGTATATGCCATTGGACTCCGATCTGTAGCGAATGTCGTCTTGTACAAATCGCACAATGGCTGTTATAGTTTCTAATGATTTGTCTTGCCAATTTATATTGGGGATGTCCTCAATCAGCTCGGCATCTATTACACCATTGAGTACATTGTGATCTTTGTTCTTTGCATGCAAATACGCAGAAATTTCGGCCCAGCTCTGTTGTGTTGATACCCTAAGACAAGCAGTCCAATACCAATGCGGGAGAAAGTCAACGTTCTGCTCTGGCTGCATATCAGACAGCGTATGTGTGTAGCTGTCCCCCGGTTCCACGGACCAAACTTTATTAATGTTTTTGTCGGTATCAAGATGCTGAACACTTAATGTCTTTTGGCTATCATTAACGTACCGACATTCCTGTTCAAGAACATGGATGCCCCAGCTCAACCATGAATTTGAAAGATAAAAGCGTCCATGCAGCGCGTGTTCGCCAGCCAACTGAACCTCTGTGGTTTCAATGTCCACTATATCGCCAACGCGCAGATCATCTATGAGCAGTTCAACGGTAATATTGTCGCTAATGACTTGAGACTCTAAACCCATATCACGGTGCATTGACCGAATACGATCAAGCGACAAGCAATCTCGCGTTTTTCCATCGCGATAGATAACACAGCGATTAAACTCAATGTATTCCGAATTTGGTGAAAGCTCGTGAAGTGAGTGCGAGTTGCTTTCAATCTGTGACGCGTCGTTAACCTGGTAAACGCGTCGCTGGTAGCGTTCAATGGCTGTATCCGTAACGCGATCCTGGAAGCTCACAAGGAGAAAATGCAGCGGTGAATCCTGCCGGTCTACTGCCGAGGCTGTGGGGATTTCAGCACGTTTAACCCATTTTCGACACGCGGCAATTGAGTAAAGGGGTTGCTTAGATTCTGTTGGCCGTGATTCTACAGTCCGTGATTCTATAGTCCGTGCTGGCTGCGCCATTTGTGTCTCCATGTTATAGGAGTATTAACGGCTACTACGATTACCCGTCTTTAGATGACCCAGTGCATCCATGACAATCTGCCCGCGATATTGCGGGCTGCTTCACTAAATCTGCGTACGTTGACAAGCCTGTTGCACTTTCAGCGATGAGACTTGATAAAAATTAAGTCGATAAGCCTCGAAAACTGACACAGGGTGCGAACACTGGGCTCCGTCTGGTGTCATATATCCAGCGCGTCGCCTGATGGTTTTCCATCCAGAGCTGATTCTACGTCGATGATCGCCTGAGAGTGCACCGGGCATAACCCGGCGATACGAGTGGTATTGCAGGTTCCTTACAATAATCAGCCACTTAAACGACTGTTAGTCACTGCGTCAGGATGGTGATGCGCTATTCGATCATAGCGCCTTGTACAACAAACTGTATCCGCCACGCTGATAGTTGATAAAATGCGCCACTATTCCAATTGACTCGAGATCAAGGAACTTTTGTAACATGGCTGAAAGCAAGCAAAAAATAATATACACCCGCACCGATGAAGCGCCTCAGTTGGCAACCGCCTCATTGCTCCCCATTGTCCAGACGTTCGTTTCGGCGGCGGATATCGATGTTGAACTTCATGATATATCTGTGGCAGCGCGTGTGTTGGCCGCGTTCCCTGATTATTTGACCGAAGACCAGCGCGTTCCCGACACGCTCGCCAATCTGGGTGAGTTAACTCAAGTACCCGACACCAACATTATTAAACTCCCTAATATCAGTGCATCTGTGCAGCAGTTGCAGGCCTGCATCAGTGAGTTGCAGGAAAAAGGCTACGCCATCCCCGATTACCCAGCCGATCCTCAAACTGACGACGAGATGGCTCTCCAGGCACGATTTAGCAAAGTGCTTGGTAGTGCAGTTAATCCGGTTTTGCGTGAAGGAAATTCTGACCGACGTGCACCAAAAGCGGTCAAAAATTACGCAAAGAAAAACCCACACTCAATGGGTGAATGGAAGCAATGGTCTCGAACCCATGTGTCGCACATGCACTCGGGTGATTTCTATCATGGCGAGCAATCCCTGACGATCGAGAAGGCACGCACGGTAAAAATGGAACTGATAACCGATGGTGGTACCACTGAGGAGCTCAAGCCTGAAATTCCTTTACAGCGCGATGAAATCATTGACCTTATGTTTATGAGTAAAGATGCATTGTGTGAGTTCTATGAGCGTGAAATGGAAGATTGCCGTGAGTCAGGCATGCTGTTTTCTCTGCATGTGAAGGCCACCATGATGAAAGTGTCACATCCGATCGTTTTTGGTCATGCCATCAAAATCTATTACAAAGAAGCCTTTGATAAGCACGGGGTGTTATTTGATGAGCTGGGCATAAATGTAAATAATGGTATGGCAACGTTATACGAAAAAATAGCCGAACTACCTGCATCACAACGCGAAGAAATTCAACGCGATTTAAACGCGTGTCGCACTCGTCGTCCACGATTGGCCATGGTGGATTCAGATAAAGGCATCACCAATTTTCACTCTCCCAGCGATGTCATTGTTGATGCGTCCATGCCAGCAATGATTCGCTCGGGTGGTCATATGTGGGGCGAAGATGGAAACACCTACGACTGTAAAGCCGTTATCCCTGAATCTACTTTCGCTCGTATTTATCAGGAAATTATCAATTTTTGTAAGTGGCACGGTAATTTTGATCCGGCCACCATGGGCACGGTGCCTAACGTTGGCTTGATGGCGCAAAAAGCCGAAGAGTACGGTTCACATGATAAAACCTTCGAAGCGTCTCAAAGCGGTATTGCTCGCATCACGGATGTTGATACAGGCGAAGTTCTGTTAGAGCAGCGTGTTGAAGAGGGTGATATTTTTAGAATGTGCCAGGTAAAAGATGGTCCTATTCGTGATTGGGTTAAGTTGGCCGTTCGTCGAGCGCGGGAATCAAATACGCCGGTTGTTTTCTGGTTAGATCCTTACCGTCCTCACGAAGGTGAGCTTATAAAGAAGGTTGAACATTATCTAAAAGAGCACGATACCGACGGACTTGATATTTCAATCATGTCGCAAGTACGGGCTATGCGCTACACCTTAGAAAGGGTTGCCAGAGGCCTTGATACCATATCTGCCACGGGAAACATTTTGCGTGACTACCTCACTGATCTTTTCCCTATTCTTGAGCTGGGAACCAGCGCAAAAATGCTGTCAATAGTGCCGCTTATGGCAGGGGGCGGTTTATTTGAAACTGGCGCCGGCGGCTCAGCACCTAAGCATGTGCAGCAGTTAATCGAAGAAAACCACTTGCGTTGGGATTCACTGGGTGAATTTTTGGCCCTGGCTGTTTCGATTGAAGAATTCGGCATCAAGCACGACAACGCCAAGGCAAAAATTCTTGCGTCCACGCTGGATGCTGCTACGGGCCGATTGCTTGACAATAATAAATCGCCATCGCGCAAAGTTGGGCAGCTTGATAATCGTGGTAGTCATTTTTACCTGTGTTTGTACTGGGCAGAGGAGCTGTCAAAACAAACCGAAGACAAGGCCTTAGCCGAGCACTTTGCCAGTATGTTTGAAAAGCTCAGCGAGAAAGAGCAGGTTATTGTGGCTGAGCTGAATTCTGTGCAAGGTAAGCCAGTTGATATTGGTGGCTATTACTATGCTGACCCGGATAAGTGTGCAGAAATTATGCGGCCCAGTGAAACGTTCAATAAAATACTGGGTGCTTAAATTTAGTTAAAACTGCCTCAGTATACTGGGACTGACTAGCACCACCCTGCTGGGGCAGTTTTAATTTGATTCGTAGACGTCAATGGTTCTAGCACTTTTAAACGCGGTCCAAACCACACCAACAGCGTATTGCACACTGTTGGTGGTTTCAAACAGTGGGCTGTTTTCATTTGCAGAGTTGGCATAACTAAATGCCGCCACACCGGTAAAAATTCTCAGTGTTTCAACCGGCCGAAAAGCCAGGCCCAGAAAGACACGTGATTCAACAAACCCAGCTTTAGCTTTGTACGATGCTCGTTGTTCAGTCACAAATTCTGTAGGTACTGAATAAAAGTAGTCGTTGTATCGCTGGTCGCCGAAAGTAATATCGGTATTCAATATCAAATCAATTTTGTCCGTTGCTATGCCGCGTTTGGTATAGGCCAGCCCCGTACCGAAAACAAAACCTTGCGCAGACAAGCCCTTGAAGTCGGTTCTAACAACTGCTCTTACTTTGCTATCCCAATTTAATCGACTGCGTGACCCTGATGACGATACTGAATTAAACAGTGTGTATTGTAAGCGTGGTCCAAATTCAAAAAGCAGGTCTAAGTCTGGCAAGCCTGCCCGCACCGAATCGGGTTCGCTTTCAGCGTTTAAGGATCCGCCAAACGACACATCGAGTTTTAATCGGGGCTCCTCAACCGCGACAGCACCAACGCCGCCACCACCAACACGAAAAATCTTGCTGCGATATATAAAAAACGGTAACGCGAACTGTGCGACATTGGGGTCTTTGGAGCCTGGGTAATCATTGCCGTTAAAATAACCTGCGCCCAGACCTACTTCCCAAACCGGTTTTGTTTCAAAGATAAACGTTGTATCTTCTTTTGTTGGTGCATCAGTGGCCACCGCTGTCAGTGGGTTAAAGCTTATAACCAGCAAGATGCAGAAAATACAATAAGGTCGTGTCATGAGGTTTACAGGAGCGGTTAGTGAAGTGACAATCGGCAAAAATGCTGGTTTGGATTTAGTATAGGTTGGTTTGAGCCTAGTATGGGTTGTTTGGGTCAACTATAGAATATAGAGTGCGATGAAACCCATTTAGTTCAGTAATACCCGCTGTAATTTTACAAGGCTGGGTAAATTATGAGCGCTTAGGTAGTGGCTAATAAAAGGCTGGAGTGGCTGCATTCTGGTTTCAATGTGCTCTTCGGAAAATCTGCCCTTAAGTGGATTAACCCAAATGACACGCCTGGCTTTGTGTGACATTATTTTTAATTGTTCTGCCAATACATCCGGTGTGTCGGTGTCACAGCCGTCACTAAATATCAGGATAGTGGTGTGAGATTTAACCAGTGCGCCTAAATGATTGTTGTTAAAATCTTCGAAAGACCGGGCTATTCGAGTACCGCCTACCCAGCCTTGTGATGCGGTATTAATGGCGTGCTCGAAATGCGACTCGTCAAGGCTATAAAAACCTTTGCCTAAATCAATTAACTCGATATTAAAAGCGAACGCATGTGATGTTTCAAACGCTGACAGCAGCTTTCGCGTAAATCGTAAAAACAGACGAGCATAAACATCCATGGATTGGCTGATATCCAGCAGCAACACAAAACTGGGTAGTTTTTGTCGCCTTTTATGAAACCGCAGTTGAAATACCTTTCCTTGATATCGCAAAGACTGGTGTATGGATTTGGACAAAGCCACGCGTGAGCCTGAATGACTGAGCCTGGTCTTTTTGATGTGCCTTCGTCTACAACGCTGAGCCAGTTCGTCAACAAATTGGTCTATCAAACGCTTCTCAGCAGGGTTAAACACAAACCTGAAATCAGCCAACGATAAAGCGGTGTAATCACCAGACCCGTAAACGTTAACGCTTTGTTGTTTTTCGCTTGAGGTGCCTGCCAGACCTACCATGCGTTGGTTGTGTGAGCTACTAACCACGCCCCCTTGAGAAGCATTATTGTGTTGCGTTTCTTCGTAGCTGATTCTGTTGGCCCAAAAGGCGAAAAATAGCTTATCAAATTTTTTCCATTGTTCTGGTGTTTTACACAGACAACATTTAAAGCCTAGCCTAAGTTGATTGTGATCGCGCAAACCCCTATCAGCTGCCACTTGCATGACATCTGTAATACAGCTGGGTTCGATAGTGAATCCGTTTGTGCGTAGCAGTTGCGTGAAATCAAGAATACGATTGCTGACACTGGGAACGGTATTGTTCGCAGTGTTCATTGCTCGTCTGTCTGATAGAGCTTGTGTTGTTCCTGTTTTATAAGCTCTAAGTCGTTGCGGGTTTTGACTAAACACGACATGGTGCTGTTACTAAGCTCGGGGTCGCTGTGTAAGTCGTTAACACCCATTGTCATGAGCGCGTTAGCCCAGTCTATGGACTCGGCAACGCCTGGGGATTTACGCAAACCTTTTGTTCGAATGTTTTGCACAAATGCTACAACCTGTCTGGCCAGATTTTCATCAATGCCGGGCAAACGAGATTTCACTATTTTTTGTTCTGTATCGCTGCCGGGATAGTCAATGTAATGATACAAGCAACGTCTGCGCAAAGCATCGCTAAGCTCTCTGATACCGTTGGATGTGAGTATGACGGTTGGTTGCGATCGAGCAGTAAATGTACCCAATTCGGGAATGCTGATTTGAAAGTCTGACAACACTTCCAACAGCAGAGCTTCAAATTCTTGATCGGCCCGGTCGACTTCGTCTATGAGCAGCACGACTGGCGTGTCAGATGCAATCGCCTCGAACAAGGGACGTTTGAGCAAAAAATCTACACTGTACAAACTGTTCTTTAAATCAGATGCCAGTGATTTTGCCGTGGATTGAGCCGGTGCTTGCATTTGAATTGCCAGCAACTGGCGTTGGTAGTCCCAATCGTACAAGGCGTTTTGTGCGTCCAGACCTTCGTAGCATTGCAGTCGAATCAGTTTGCGCCCCCAGGCTGAGGACAGACATTTGGCTATTTCAGTTTTCCCCACTCCAGCTTCGCCTTCAATGAGCAACGGTTTGCCCAGTTTGCCCATGAGGTACAAGCTGGATACCAGTGATGCGTCGGTGACATAGCCTTGAGCGGCTAATGCGTCACTGAGTTCTGTTCGTTGATCTGTTGCCATGTTGATTTCTGCTGTGGTGATTTGCCTTGGTGTGCAGTGTGGCCGTTGAGCTCCATAGTCTGACATAGCATCGAGCTTGTCCACTATAATTCACACTAAAAATGTCATGGGAGACAATATATGAGTGAATACAAAGTAACCTATTTTGATATTGATGGTGGGCGTGGAGAACCGATTCGCATCGCTTTGCATGCGGCAGGTATCAACTTTGAGGATGTTCGTTGGAGTTTTCCCGAATTTGGTGAGCATCGCCATACCCAGCGATTTAATGCTGTACCAACGTTAACCATTGATGGTGAGCAATATACGCAATCCAATGCAATCAGTCGTTATGTAGCGAAGCAATGC
>CALHOI010000060.1 GCA_938035525.1 uncultured Granulosicoccaceae bacterium | reverse complement strand
AAGTGGTTGTGCTGCCGGTAATTCAACTTTTAATGGGTCTACGTGTTTACCGTTCTTTTGGAATTCGTAGTGCAGGTGAGCGCCGGTAACTCGACCAGTTGCACCTACATAACCAATCACATCACCCTGTTTTACGCGCTTGCCGTTACTGACCTTGTTTGAGATGCGTGACATGTGCGCATAAAGCGTGCGGATGTCGGTACCGTGGCTGAGTATGACAGTTTTGCCATACGCTGATTTTGAGCCAGCGAATTTAACAACTCCATTAGCCGTTGCTCTTATTGGTGTGCCTGTGGGCGAGCCATAGTCGACGCCTTTATGTGCTCTGATTTTATGTAAAACCGGGTGTACACGTTTGGGGTCGAATCTGGATGTGATGCGAACCACATCGACAGGATGGCGCAGGAATGTGCGTCGCTTGGATTGTCCGTTAGGTGCGTAGTAGTCTGTTTTGCCATCGGGAGATGTGTAGCGAATGGCCTGGTAATGCTTGCCACCGCGAACAAACTCTGCAGCCAGAATATCGCCATCACCAATGTATTTGCCTTCGCGATACAGGCGATCATAGATCAGGCTGAACTGGTCTCCCTTACGAATATCGCGAGCAAAGTCCAGTTCCCATTGGAAAATGTCAGACAGCTCCATGATGGTTGATTGCTTGAGGTCTGCCTGCTCGGCTGCAACATACAACGATTGCTCAATGGTGCCGGAGGTGACAACACGCTCTTTTTCTACTGGCAAATCTATGGATGCAACCGCAAAACCGGCATCTGATCGTCGAATGGTGATGCGCCGATCTTTGTCCACTTTGGCCGATAAGCTGTGGAATTCGCCATTGCTTAGTCGAACAACATCGAACTCTTGGCCAATGCGAAGGTTTGATAAGTGTTCTTTAACCACGTCGTCGGTTAGTAGCTGTGGCATATGATCAATCTTGACGCCACGGTCATTGAGAATCTTGGACAGACTATCGCCTGATGCCACGGTGACAGTTTCTTTTACCGCGCCATCTGGAAATTCGGTGTTTTTGCGGATGGCTGCAATGGCCGGGTGGTTAGCCAACGGTGAAACCAGGGTTGTTTGTGGCGTCGCGTCTTCGAGCGGGAACTCATCACTGAGATCAATGCTGCGTGTTGTGCTCGGGAGTCGGCCAGCGAGCATGGCTTCAATGCCCGTTTGAGCTGAGCCAGGTGCGAAATTGGGTGCATGCTCGGGTGACAGCATCGCCACTTGCACCGGTGCCGCCAATGACTCGTCTATTGTATTCGGCTCGAACGCATCTGGATGAGTTGCAGTACCCGCGAGTAGCGGTTGCTCATCTCCCAATGCATTGTCACTGTCATTGAAATAAAACGTGGGAGATATCAGGGCTTTCAGTGTTGGCAGGCTGGGCACATTGTCTTCAACAGTGCCACTACTTTGAGAGGTGACCAGTATTCCACCCAGAATGGCCAGTACTCCGACCGATGCTTTGTTGACGTGCTTTAAGCGTTTTTTCGGGGTAGGTACAACCCTGACAGCGCCCATTGTGGGTCCGGGCACTCGCCGTGAGCTTAAGCTAAAGCCTGCTGAGCTGCGGTTTTTGCTGGATCGGCCCATGTTTGTGCGTCCCATGTTGCTCCAACCAGCTTTGGTCCACCCACCTAATCCGCCAAAACGACTGGTGCGGCCTGATCTGGTCTGAAAATCGGTCGGCTTGTAGTCTACCCAAAGCGGTCGATCAGAAGTGTTATTTGTGGTCAATGCTGGAGCCCGAGCTAGAAGTTAAATCGTTGTAAAAGCGTGCTTTTTGGAGTCAAAGCTAACTATTACAATGTAAAGGTAATAGTGTAGAACACTGGCACGTTTTTTTTGCACTAGCGCACAAAATTTTTCTGCCCTTTTTAACCGCCATTTGGCAAATATTTGGTCGATATTTGGCCGAGCCGGGTAACTGTGGTTTCCAGCCAGTGCGGTATCTGATTAGAATGCTTCAAATGGGTCACAGCGCCCGCTACTAAAATGGCCAAATCGGGCGACAGGGAAAGCTTTTTTAACGAGCGCTGGTTAGGTTCCTGAGTGCTTGCATTTTGACTTTGACCCGGTAAACGTTGTTTAGCCGTGTTTCAACGTTAGCCAGAGCATCAGTTAAATTGATTTTTATGCGGCGCAGATTGCCAAGGTACGGGACTAAGCACACAAACACGCTTAATTATGTAACCCGACAGGCTTGTACCCGAGCTTCGCACAGATATCGAAATATACTGCTATACAAGCGTTTTCCGATAACACGGGCTTGTACAGACAGGAGCTACGCCGTGACGTCATTAATAAAAATACAAAAAGACGTTGACGTGGATTTTATAGGCCGTATACTTCCGCGCTCTCCTCAACGAAGCAGGCTTGTCCGGCAACGCAGAGGAGTCCGAAAAAACTTTAAATTAATTCAAATTTATTGTTGACGGACGAGAAGAAAGTGTTAAACTTCTCGAACTCGGCCAAGCAGAAACAAGTTGTTCTGCATTAGCCGCCGCAAGGCGATGCTTGAAGGTCTGCTCTTTTACAATTGAACTTAGTAACTTACATGGGTACTTGCGTTGAAATCGGTTGTTATTGCAACAATAGATCGAAAC
>CALHOI010000059.1 GCA_938035525.1 uncultured Granulosicoccaceae bacterium | reverse complement strand
GTTTCGCAATTGTCCGAATGCTGCGATTCTGGTAAACTTTACTTCCATTCTGGGGCTACAAAAGCCTTCCGTGCTAGTCTCCTGTAGATTCAAACTATGACACGTTTTATCTTTGTCACTGGCGGTGTTGTGTCGTCTCTGGGTAAGGGAATTTCTGCAGCATCCCTTGCCGCTTTGTTAGAGGCTCGCGGTCTAAACATCGCCATGCTCAAGCTCGACCCCTACATCAACGTAGACCCGGGCACCATGAGCCCCTTTCAACACGGTGAGGTGTTCGTCACAGAAGACGGCGCAGAGACAGACCTCGACCTTGGTCATTACGAGCGCTTTGTTCGTATTAAAACCAGCCAAAATAATAACTTCACCACAGGGCGCGTTTACGAGACTGTTATATCAAACGAGCGTAAAGGCAACTACCTGGGTGCAACGGTGCAGGTCATACCGCACATAACCGACGAAATTCGTCGGCGCATATTGGTCGGCGCGGGAGATGCTGATATCGCCATGGTCGAAATTGGCGGTACGGTAGGTGATATCGAGTCGTTACCTTTTCTGGAGGCCATTCGACAAATGGCTGTTGAGCTGGGTCGTGAAAAAGCCCTGTTCATGCACTTGACTTTGGTGCCGTACATTGCCACTGCCGGAGAAATAAAAACCAAACCGACTCAGCACTCAGTCAAAGAGATGCGATCAATCGGAATCCAGCCCGACATATTGTTGTGCCGATGTGACCGGCCATTGCCCGACGGAGATCGTCGCAAAATTGCACTGTTCACCAATGTGCAGGAGAAAGCGGTTATTGCCGCATCCGATGTTGATTGTATTTACGACATTCCTCGCATGTTGCACGAACAGCAACTTGACGAACTGGTGGTCAGTCAGTTTGGTCTGGAATTACCACCAGCTGATTTATCTGAGTGGACTGCTGTGGTCGAAGGTATTCGCAGCACCGATCACCTGGTTACCATTGGTATGGTAGGAAAGTATACCGAGCTCACCGAATCCTATAAATCGCTTAACGAAGCTCTAACTCACGCTGGCATTAAAACCAATTCTCAGGTGAAAATTCGTTATATCGATGCAGAAAAACTTGAACGCGGTGACACGCAAGCGCTGAGCGAAGTCGATGCCATACTGGTGCCAGGTGGTTTTGGTAATCGTGGCGTAGAAGGCAAAGTGGCGGCATCGCGCTATGCGCGCGAGAACAATGTTCCCTACCTGGGCATTTGTTTGGGTATGCAAGTGGCCATCATTGATTTTGCCAGACACGTTGCCGGTATCGATTCGGCCAACAGTTCTGAGTTTGATATGAAAACACCCGACCCGGTCATTGGTTTAATCACCGAATGGCAAAACGAAAACGGTGAAACTATTATTCGAGACTCTGATTCCGATTTGGGCGGTACCATGCGATTGGGCGGTCAGCTTTGCCAAATGCAACCGGGCTCCTTGGCTGCAAGAATGTATGGTGCTGACGAAGTCGTTGAACGGCACCGGCATCGATTCGAATTTAATAATAATTATGCAAATCGATTGGTATCGGCAGGCTTGGTTATCTCTGCCAAATCAAATGACGAACACGGCTTGGTAGAAATGATCGAGCTTAACGATCACCCCTGGTTTGTTGGTTGTCAGTTTCATCCCGAGTACACTTCTAATCCGCGCGATGGACACCCATTGTTCACAGGCTTTATCAATGCAGCTTTAACGGCACAAGCCGATGCCGATAACAAGGTTGTAGCGGTTGCGGCTACTGCTGACCCGGTACTCTAGCGCATGAAACTATGTGGTTTTAATGTTGGCTTAGATCAGCCTTTGTTTTTGATTGCCGGGCCGTGTGTTATCGAATCAGAAGCAATGGCACTGGAAACAGCGGCAGCGCTAAAAGCGATGACGACCAAGCTGGGTATTCAGTTTATCTATAAGTCATCGTTCGACAAAGCCAATCGCACATCGTTAAACAGTTTTCGTGGATTAGGGCTCGAAGAGGGCTTGCGTATCCTGCAAAAAGTGCGTGACGACATCAGTGTGCCTGTTATCACTGATGTACACGAAGATACCCCCATAGACGAGGTGGCTGATGTGGTCGATGTATTACAGACACCGGCTTTCTTAAGTCGTCAAACCAACTTTATGCAGCGCGTTGCCCGTGCTGGAAAACCGGTCAACGTAAAAAAAGGTCAGTTTATGGCGCCAGCCGATATGCAGAACGTAGTAGAAAAAATGGCCGCCGCTGGTAACAAAGACATCCTGTTGTGTGAGCGTGGTGCCTCTTTTGGATACAACAACCTGGTAACCGATATGCGTGGCTTGGCTATTATGCGCAGCACCGGGCAGCCCGTTGTGTTTGATGCCACGCACTCCGTTCAGTTGCCTGGCGGGCAGGGCACGTCAAGCGGCGGCCAGCGTGAGTATGTGCCGGTGTTGGCGCGCGCGGCTGTTGCTGCAGGCGTCAGTGGCGTGTTTATGGAAACCCACCCAGACCCTGCTAATGCACCGTGTGACGGACCTAATGCCTGGCCTTTGGCTGATCTTGAGTCACTGATATCAACCTTAATAGATGTTGATAGTTTGGTGAAAAAACAACCTTTTGCAGAAACACCCTATCTGGCTAAATAAAACGTAACTACATCATGAATACAAAGATCGAAAATATCATTGCACGAGAAATCATGGATTCACGTGGCAATCCAACCGTCGAAGCTGATGTGATGTTGGCATCTGGTCACCACGGTCGAGCTGCCGTACCATCGGGTGCCTCTACGGGTACGCGTGAAGCGCTGGAACTGCGCGATGGTGATAAGTCGCGCTATGGCGGTAAGGGTGTCACCAAAGCCGTTGACAATATCAACACAGCCATTCGCGATGCACTGATTGGTCACGATGCAACGGATCAAGCCGGACTTGATAAAGTCATGCTCGAACTCGATGGCTCAGAGAACAAAGACAAGTTAGGTGCAAATGCTTTGCTGGGTGTGTCCATGGCCAGCGCACATGCAGCTGCTAATGCAAACGGCAAAATGTTGTTTGAATATCTGGGTGGCAAAGACGCTGTGAACTTACCGGTTCCCATGATGAATATTATTAATGGTGGCTCGCATGCAGACAACAGTGTCGACCTACAGGAATTTATGGTTATGCCAGTCGGTGCCAGCAGCTTTCGTGAAGCTTTGCGTTGTGGTGCTGAAATATTTCATAGTTTGCGTGGTGTGCTTACCGATCGCGGCATGAACACCAACGTTGGCGATGAGGGAGGCTTTGCACCAAACTTGTCATCAAACGAAGAAGCAATAGAAACCATTTTGCTGGCCATTGAAAAAGCCGGCTACGAGGCGGGTCGAGATGTTTATCTGGCACTTGATGTGGCCAGTTCAGAGTTTTATAAAGACGGTGTTTATAACCTGGCGTCCGAAGGTCGCGAGTTTGATGCGGCAGGCTTTGTTGAGTATCTTTCTGAATGGGTCGACAAATACCCCATTATCTCCATAGAAGATGGTCTCGATGAAGGTGACTGGGATGGTTGGCAGATTCTTTCCAATCGATTAAACGACACCATCCAGTTGGTGGGTGATGACTTGTTTGTCACCAATCCGAAAATTGTTCAGCAAGGTATCGACAAAGGGATTGCAAACTCTGTGCTGGTTAAAGTTAATCAAATAGGCACGCTGAGCGAAACGCTTGAAACCATTAAGCTGGCGCATGATGCTGGCTACACGACAGTCACCTCGCATCGATCGGGTGAAACCGAAGACACGACCATCGCTGATTTATCGGTGGCAACTAACGCAAAGCAAATTAAAACGGGTTCATTGTCGCGCTCTGATCGTATTGCTAAATACAATCAATTACTGCGCATCGAAGAGTTCCTGGGAGATCGTGCTGTTTATGCTGGTTCGTCGGCGTTTAATCAAACGCTTTAACGTTACAGCGATAACGGATCTACACCACCCATGAAAGTGCTTCTGGCTCTGTTAATACTGACGCTGATTGCCCTGCAATATCGGCTTTGGTTTGGTGAGGGCAGCGTCCAGGAAGTGTGGCGGCTTAACCAGGAGAGTAAACAGGCAAGGGCCGAGCTGATACGTTTGCGTGGCCGAAACCAGGCGCTAGAAGCAGAAGTCGCGGATTTAAAAAGCGGTCTGGATGCCATTGAAGAACGGGCTCGCTCAGAGCTGGGCATGATTGACTCCGAAGAAGAGTTCTATCAGTTTGTCCGTGAAAAACGTGTGGACCAATCCGTTAGAACTCTCGAATTACCTGAGGCTGAACAGGTCGATGGACGAAAGCTGATTGATCGCAGTGGTGCGGTGAATGAAGCGGTGAGTGGTGCTGTGCCTGCCACTACTGCGCAATGAGCGACCCGCATAGTCCAATATGGGCTGTGGTTCCGGCTGCCGGTAGTGGCACGCGATTGCCCTCAGCTTACCCCAAACAGTATCTGCAGCTTGGCGATAGCTGCATTTTGCAGCGCGCTATTGATGCTTTGTTAGCGGTGGAAGCTGTTCAGGGTGTGGTGGTGGTGCTGTCGGCACGCGATAGCTTGTGGCATAAGCTTCCAGCCAGCACAAACTCAAAAGTGACCACTGCCGTTGGTGGTGCCACGCGCGCAGAGTCAGTTACCGCAGGTTTAGAAACCGTGTGCTCACTGGCGCAGGATGAAAGTACCATGGTGTTGGTGCATGATGCGGCGCGTGCCTTGACTGCGTCTTCAGATATAAGGCGACTGATAGAACGCGTAATGTTGTCACCAGAGCAGGGCGGCTTGCTGGCCACCAGAGTGCAGGACACCTTAAAGCGGGCGGTAAAATCGATAAATCAAGCAGGCTCGTCGGCGAATACGATTGCTGCGACTGTTAGTCGTGACGATCTGTGGCATGCGCAAACCCCACAGATGTTTCGAGCCAGCAGGTTATTGGCTACCTTGAAGGAAAACCAGCAACTGGTCGCTAGTGGTGAAATAACTGATGAGGCTTGCGCCATGGAAAAGGCAGGCTACTCACCTGCACTGGTTGAGGCGCTGGCACCCAATTTTAAAATTACCCACGGACGTGATCTCGATATGGCACTGGCATTGGTAACGCTATTGGAAAAGGACCAGCGGGAGTAGCTTATGCGTATTGGACAAGGCTACGATGTGCATGCATTTACCGACGGCGATCACTTGATGATAGGCGGTGTCCGAATCCCCTACACTCGATCTTTTAAGGCACACTCCGATGGCGATGTCTTGCTGCATGCGATAACCGATGCGTTGTTGGGTGCCGCGGCCTTGGGCGATATCGGCAAGCATTTTCCGGATACCGACCCGCAGTATAAAAATGCCGATAGCCGTATTCTGCTGCGTGATGCCGTTTCGCTGGTTACCGCTAAAGGTTATCGTTGTGGCAATATTGATGCAACCATCATAGCCCAAGCGCCCAAAATGCTGCCGCATATTGTTGCCATGCAGGCCAATATTGCTCAAGACTTGGCGGTGGCAATTGATTGTGTGAATGTCAAAGCAACCACCACCGAAAGGTTGGGTTTTTGTGGTCGTGAGGAAGGTATTGCGGCTTCGGCCTCGGCTTTGTTGATTAGTGCTTAGCTGTTGGTGAATGCTTAGAGGTCGTATTCGGCAACCAGTGGTTCTTGTTGCGTTATAGTTTGCTTACCAATCTGCTCAGTTGATTGTTCAGTTGATTGTTCAGTTGGATGGTCATTTGATTGTTAAGTTGGTCCGTCAGTTGATTGGTCAGTTGATTGGCCAGTTGATTGTTCAGTTGGTCGGTCAGTTGATCTTTCAGATGGTTATTATTTGATTGTTCAGTTGGTCAGCCAGTTGATTGTTCAGTTGGTTGAACAGTTGATTGTCCATATGGTCGGTCAGTTGATTGTTCAGTTGTTCAGTCGGTTGATTGTTCAGTTAGTCAGTCAGTTGATTGTTCAGCTGGTTGGTAAGATGATTGTTCAGTTGGTTGGTCAGTTGATTATTTAGTTGTTCAGTCAGTTGATTGTTCAGTTGATTATTCAGTTGGTTTGTCAGTTGATTGTTCCGTTGATCAGTCAGT
>CALHOI010000058.1 GCA_938035525.1 uncultured Granulosicoccaceae bacterium | reverse complement strand
GTTAATAGCGATTAGTCTGATCATTTTTGCTGGAAAATACCTGCCCTTGGGTGTGTTCAGTGCAGTTCCCTTTTTCGTGATCGCTGGTATTGCAGCCCATCGACAATCAAAACAACCCAGCCAAAAGCGTGTGCAGGAAGTCTACGAACAAACGCGCAAAATGAAGGCTTCACAAATTGCAGAAAAAATTGCTGTTAACTATGAAGAGGCGCGTTTCGACAAAGATGTTTTTAAGGGAAACGCAGCCGATACGCTACTGACCCGAGGAAACCGAACCATATTGTTGTGCGCTAAACGATTCAAAGCGAGCAACACCGGTGTTGAGCCGTTAAAGCAGCTCGTTGCTGCAGGTGAAGAAATTGAGGCAACCGAATATTTATATGTAGCTTTAGGTGAAGTTTCATCTGCTGCAATGGATTATGCCAATCAGAACAAAATCGAGCTTATTCAAATTAGTAGGCTGGCAGCTTATTTTGATGGACAGGTCGATATATGAAGATGTCGATGTGTTTTATCACTTATCTGATTAACTGCGGTCTATAAACAAGCTTGGGTACCGAATCACCTAAGTGACGATTTAATCGTCGATTGAGCGCACCGAAAATATTAATAAGTATCAACGTTAGTAAGACGAAGTAAAAAGCGACAATCGGATAGGGTACAAAGGGATTGAATGTTTTATCAGCAAAGTAATTTGCATAGTAAAGCGCATCCCCTTGTTGTTTCCAAGTTGGAAAACCTGAGAGAAAAACCAACGTAGTAGCATGGAATAAAAAGATGGCCTCGTTTGTGTATGATGGCCAGGCCAGTCGCATTTGCGTGGGCCAGATAATGCGTCTGAAACGACTCCAACCAGATAGTCCGTAAGCATTGGCTGCTTCAACATCGCCTTTCGGGACATTTCGCAGGGCTTCATAAAATATTTCTGCCGAGTATGCTGCTGTATTCAGTATGAGTACCAACAGTGCGCCGGCCTGTGCGGACGTTAGAAAGGGAGCGTAGCCAGCTTGCTTTAAACGAAGAAATATAAAATACGCCAGGAAAAATTGTATGAACAATGGCGAACCACGGAACAGAAGAATGAACCACTCTGCGCTCTTTCTTAGAAAACGATTACTAGAATATTTTGCTAACGCTACAGCATTAGCAATGAAGAAACCCACTATCAGAGCCAGTACGCCAAAGTAGATGTTCCACAGTAAACCTGATCCGATCAGGGTAAATTGCTGACACAATCCAAAATCGTCTCGTGGCAGTAATCGTTCGCCGTATCCAATCGATCTTAAGGCATAGGCTTGTATTGTTTCCAAACAAGTCATGCAGAGCCACCCACCGTCGCCTGACCTCTGCGGAGTCTAACCATCAAGCGACTAAGAACCCATTCAGACAGTTTTGTGAAGCTCAAATAAAAAACCAACAACACAAGGAAATACCACAATCGCCAATCCCCATGAGGGTAAGCTGTAAACTTGGCCTGTTTGCTTCCGCCTAACTCACGCGCCCAGTAAACGATGTCCTCTACGCCAAGTAAAAATAGTAATGGAGTCGCTTTTATCAAGATCATCCAAAGGTTAGACAAACCCGGAACAGCATACACCCACATCTGTGGTACCAATATTCGCCAGAATGTTTGTTTGCGGCTCATGCCATAGGCAGCAGCCGTCTCGAGCTGTGCTTTGGGAACGGCAGTCATGGCGCCAAAAAGAACATTCGCTGCAAATGCGCCAAAAACAATGGCAAAGGTGATTACGGCAAGAAAGAATCCATAGACTTCATGTATCCATTGCGGTGAGTTACCCAGTGGAAGTTTTGCAGAAGGGCATACTCTAAAATCATTTCCTTGTCGTATTGCTTCTGTCCAATTTGGGCACAACCATTGGTGTCGGATCCACTCGAATCCTTGATCAAGAGCAATGACGAAGAACATGAAAAATACGATATCAGGCACACCGCGCACAATTGCGATATACGTTTTACCCAGGCCGCGCAATGCAAAATGTCGACTGCGGGCGGCGCGCGCTCCAAGAAACCCTAATGCCAGAGCGGCCGGCGCAGTAACCGCTAACAAGGTGAGCACAGTAAGGAACGACCAATAAAAACCAAAATGTTTTCCTGTGGTCAGGTAACACGACAACCATTTAAAACCGGACAGCGTATCCGGATCGGCGCAATAAGCGAACACGCTACTGCCACCAGTCTGGTGGATTGTTGCAGTGCATCCGTAGCACTGATGTAATAGTTTTGGTCGACATTGTTAGATGATGAATTAGGATTGGGAGTTGTATAGAGCAGGGCATTGCATATCTTCCCGGCCAGCGCCGGGAAGATGCATCTGAACTTCTACATCTGATCGGTTGTTATTAGAATGTTGCGCCGACTTCCCATTTAGTGATCAGCTCATTCAACGTACCATCAGCTTTTACAGAAGCAATTGCGGCATCAAGCTTTTCTCGCAGTTCACCATCGCTCTCTCTGATACCCAGACCAACACCACCGCCAATGAGCTCTTCGCGCTCTAGCAGCATGAGATCAGCGTCTTCATCTGCAATGGGCTTCACAAAGGATTGGTCTGCCAATACAGCATCTGCTTCGCCATTTTTAACGGCAGCAATTGTTTCTTCAGGTGTGGCAAATTCAACCAGTGTCCAACCTTGTTCAGCAACGAAAGCGGCCTGAATCGTGTTGCTTTGTGCTGCAACGACCGCGTCTGCCAAATCAACGTCTGCAGACATTGCCATGTAAGAAGAAGGATCGGGCTGTGAGTAGTTTTGCGTGAAATCGATGACTTCGTCTCGTTCAGCGGTAATTGACATACCGGCCATGATCACATCGTAGTTGCCTGAGACCAGATTTGGAATAATCGAGTCCCAGTCATTAGTGACCCATTCGCAGGTCAGGCCCGCTCTTTTACAAAGTTCGTCTCCAAGCTCACGCTCAAAACCATCAACCTCGCCCGCGTCGTTAAGGAAGTTCCATGGAGGATAAGCGCCTTCAGTACCCAGTCTAACAACAGCATCATCAGCGGCGAGAGTAACGCCGGACACTGCCAGCAATACCATCGCTAATAAAGTTTTTTTCATAGTCTGTCTCCAATATCCAAGCGCTATTTATTATTCAAGGCGGTGCAGTTGCGCTCAAAAACTGCTTCAGCCTTTCTGTCTTTGGGTGACCAAAAACGTCTCCAGGAGAGCCTTCTTCACCAATCAGGCCCTCATGTAAAAAAATCACATGGTCAGAAACATCAGCCGCCAACCGCATATCGTGAGTCACAATGACCATGGTGCGTCCTTCGGCGGCAAGGTCTTTTATGACTTTAACAACTTCCTGCTCAAGCTCGGGATCGAGTGCCGATGTTGGCTCATCAAACAATAGTGCTTTTGGTTCCATCGCCAGTGCTCTTGCAATGGCGGCTCGTTGTTGTTGCCCTCCGGACAACTGAGCGGGGAACACATCGGCTTTATCCCCGATACCGACTTTTTGCAGCAAGGCTATGCCCTGTTGCTCTACATCTGACTTTGTTTTTTTCAAAACGGTTACTGGTGCTTCCATGACATTTTGTAGGATGGTTAGATGCGACCACAAATTGAACTGTTGAAAAACCATTGACAGGTTGGTTCTAAAACGGATGATCTGTTTTTGGTCTGCCGGTTTTCGAGCATGGCCCACGCCAGACCATCGAACCGCTTCGCCGCCAAACTTAACTTCCCCTTGTTGACTGGGTTCAAGCAGATTGATGCAACGCAGTAAGGTGGATTTACCTGAACCGGAAGAGCCTATTAGCGA
Organism: uncultured Granulosicoccaceae bacterium; assembly: GCA_938035525.1. GTDB lineage: Bacteria > Pseudomonadota > Gammaproteobacteria > Granulosicoccales > Granulosicoccaceae > Granulosicoccus. Next base: position 285 of record CALHOI010000058.1, on the reverse strand, counting down.
TACCACTTCACCGGCCTTGGCGGATACGCTAACCCCTTTTAAGACGTCAAGCTCGCCATAGGATTTATGCAGGTCGCTGACTTCGATAATGGGGGGTATTGCTGGCACGGTAACGTCGCGGTTCGAAAACATCATTAATCCAGAATTGTTCATAAATTGCAATGACCTGGGTCTTTCTCTGTGCATCAATAGAGTCAACCTGTGTTGTATGTAGGCCGTTTTGGTGTTGATGGCAGCTTTTGCATTATTGTCAACTGTAAAATGACGCTCCTGAATTACAGTATC
>CALHOI010000057.1 GCA_938035525.1 uncultured Granulosicoccaceae bacterium | reverse complement strand
AATGTCAAAGCAACCACCACCGAAAGGTTGGGTTTTTGTGGTCGTGAGGAAGGTATTGCGGCTTCGGCCTCGGCTTTGTTGATTAGTGCTTAGCTGTTGATGAATGTTTAGAGGTCGTATTCGGCAACCAGTGGTCCTTGTTGCGTTATAGTTTGCTTCCCAATCTGCTCAGTTGATTGCTCAGCGAGTTGCATGGCGGCTACCTGCTCATTTTCGATCTCTCGAAAATAAGTTTTCAAACAGTTTGCTACTTCCAACACGCTGGTTTCGTGTTCAACGGTATTCAGCATCCACATCGCGATACTTCTTTTTGGCAGTTCTACATTGAGATCCAATACCTTGATGCCACCGGTGCTGGCGATAAGTTGTGCCAACTGGCAGGGCAGCAGGGACAACATGCTTGAATCTCTAAGCAAGCGCCACGGTGTGGTTACATCGCCAGTAAAGCATAACTTGGGTACCACATTTTCAATCTGAAGTTTACTCAGGGTGTCGTCCGCAGAGTGTCCTATGCGAGCTAAGTGGTTGATGCAGATCCAGGGTTGGTCTGCGAGTAAAGCGACATCGACCTTACCCTCAATGTTGCACAGCGGTGATTTAGCGCCGGCAACCACACATTTGTTGTCTGTGTATAGATGTTCCAGTGAGAGTGTTTCCTGAGCTGGGTATGCTCTGGCTGGCATCAATGCAATATCAATTTTTTTATCACGTAGCATCTGCATCAATGTGCGTGCATTGTGGGTCATGATATGCAGCGAGTATCTGCCACGTAAATCAAAATGTTTACTCAGGTATTCAGGTAGCATCGATGCGGCAACCATTCCCCCGACACCTAACCTTACCTGAGTCGAAACGCCGCTCTGCCACAGTTTAATGGTGTCACTGGCCAACTGCATGGAATCGTGTATGGCACGACCGTGTTCAGCAAGTTGCTCTCCCAGGTTGGTCGGTGTGACACCGTAACGACCCCGACGTAAAACCGGGCCACCGGCGTGCTCCTCAATCAGTTTTATGTTTCTGCTTAAGGTAGGTTGGGTTTGGCCCAGTGCCGCTGCGGCTCGACTCAGCGAGCCCTGTTCGATGACTTCAGACAGCTGATATAGCAGCTTCGGATCGATGGCAGTCGTGTGCTGGTTTGGCAAGCTGACTTACTCCGGTTGGCCCGCTGTAAGGTATACGTTCTTTTATTGGTTGTTATGTTATAGGAATAAACCGCGCTATGAAACGTTCAATTGTATTTGGGGGTAATATGCGTGAATACACCAATATTTGAAGAGTCGCCATGGCTAATGCCAGGAATATCATGTTCATCATGTTCGATCAACTCCGCTACGATTATCTTAGCTGCGCTGGTCACCCGCACCTCCACACACCCAATATGGATAAACTGGCGAATCGGGGCGTACGTTTTTCGCGCTGCTACGTTCAATCACCCATTTGCGGTGCGTCTCGCATGAGTTTTTACACCGGTCGTTATGTCCACAGTCATGGGGCGGCCTGGAATAATTTTCCATTGAAGGTCGGCGAGCAAACGCTAGGCGATCATTTACGCGATTGCGGTATGAATTCCTGGTTGGTCGGCAAAACCCACATGGCCGCCGATACGCAGGGGATGGAACGACTGGGAATCAATGCAGACAGTGTCATTGGTGCAAGAGTGTCTGAATGTGGTTTTGACGTATACGTGCGCGAGGATGGATTACCAGCTCGTGGTCCTGATGGTGCTTATGACTCAAAACCCTCAAGCTACAACGCCTACTTAAATGAAAAACAGTATCCCGGCGACAATCCCTGGCACGACTACGCAAACTCAGGTATCGAAGATGATATGCAAATCGCTTCTGGCTGGTTACTTAAACACAGTTCAAAGCCTGCCAATATTCGCGAGGAAGATTCCGAAACTCCGTGGTTAACCAGAGAGGCGATTGCGTTTACCGAAAAAATGCAGGCCAGCGATAAGCCGTGGCATTGCCATTTGTCTTATATCAAACCGCACTGGCCGTATATCGTTCCAGAGCCTTATCACAATATGTTCTCAGCCGATTCAGTGTTGCCTGTGGTTAGAAGTGAACAGGAGCGCATCGATGCACACCCTGTATATGAAGCTTATTTCAGCAACGCAATTGGTCAGGCCATATCCACCGAGGGTGTACGGGATGTCGTGGTGCCAGCGTATATGGGTTTGATAAAGCAATGTGACGATCAACTAGGCGTTCTGTTCGAGCACATGGAAAAAACCGGCTTAATGGAAAACACCATGATTGTGGTGACATCCGACCACGGGGATTATTTGGGAGACCATTGGCTTGGCGAGAAAGACTTGTTTCATGATTGTTCGGTTAAGGTGCCGCTGATTATTTACGACCCGTCCAGTGATGCAGATGCTACCAGAGGCACCGTGTGTGATGAGTTGGTTGAAAGTATCGATCTGGCTGCCACCTTCGTTGAAGTGGCGGGTGGTGAAGTACCAGACAACATTATTGAAGGACGTTCGCTGCTACCGTTTTTGCACGACAAGCAGCCAGAACAATGGCGCGAGTATGCCATCAGTGAGTTTGACTACTCGGCTACAATGATGGCTGGAAAACTCGAGTTGGAGCCGCGAGATGCGCGTTTGTTTATGGTGGCCGATAAGCGCTGGAAATTCATGCACGCCGAGGGTGGCTTTCGCCCTATGTTGTTTGACATGAAAGCAGACCCCAATGAACTAGAAGACCTGGGCGACTCAGCAAAACATAACGATGTCATTGAGATGATGTATGAACGATTAGGTGAATGGGCAAGGCGTTGTTCTCAACGCACCACCAAGTCGGAAACAGCGATTAAAAACATGCGCGGTAAATCAAGACGAAAAGGGATTTTACTGGGTGTGGTGGACGGCAGTGAGCTGGATGATGATGTTCTGGCTACTGTGCAGGGTGTAGCCAAAACAAACTATACCAGTGATGATCAGTAGGCCAGTCGCGCAGATAATACATTAACATTCCTGAACTTTCCCTAAAAATCCCAGACCAACAAGGACACCCTCTACCAATTCGGAAAATGTCAGTTATGTCTACAGTCAACCCCATCATCTCGGTACTCAAAAACACGCTCGCCGTCAGCGCATTGGCCGCGGTGGCAGCATCTTTTTCCAGCTCAGTGTCTGCGGCGGATGATGCTCAGATTATTGAATTGACACAGGTAAATTGCCAATTTGTGGAAAGCGAAAATGGCACTAATCACGGATTCAAGTCAGCCCAGAAATCTGACTGTGAGGCCATTCACGACCAATCCGGTGCAGAACGACTTGCCGCATCCAAGGTCATGGAGTTAAAGCCTGGAAAATATATTTTTCGCGTAAAAAATGAAAATGTCGAGTATCCGCTCGGATTTTACCTTCGAGGCGAGAGTTTGCTTGATAAAGCCCGCCTGCCTAAGGTCTCCGGTGGTGGCCTGGAGCTTGGCGTCTCTAAAGACTACGAAATCGAATTAAAAGAAGGTGAGTACGTTTACTCTTGTCCTTTGAATTCAACACTGGACTACAAATTGGTTGTTTCAGGGAGCTAGTTGTCGTCTACCGATTTATTCAATTGTTTTAATAACCACTGTCAGGACATGTGTTCCTGGCAGTGACCACTTTCACCTGCGAGACGCCACAGCGGCAGCCGTCTAAGCAGCTGAAAACGCAATGGTTGTGCTTGCTAGGTGCCACAAAACGTTGCCTTGACTTCTTCTTCCGGTTTGGCTGGTAAAGCGTATTGCTCCGCCCCTGGTTGCTTTGAATGGGGGTCGCTAAGCACGCTCGCTAATTCGTGCATGGGCTCGTAGTCTTGTTGCTCGGCTGCGGTAATCGCTTTTTGCACAAGATGGTTTCTGGGAATGTAGGCCGGATTATTGCGCCGCATTAGCTCTGATCTTGACTCGATTGAGTTAGTTTCAATCTCGTGTCTTGTCCGCCATTGTTCCAGCCAGCTGTTAATCGCCTGCGTTGATGAAAACAGGCTCTGCAGTGCGTCGGCCTTGTCAGTGCCGGCATCGCTTTCTACCGAGCACAACAGTAAAGACCGGAAAGCATTGGTGAAGTCGACCTTGTCTTCGGCTAAACAATCCAGAAAACCTGATACCAGTTTTATGTCATCGGCTTCCTCCAGACTCAATCCCAGTTTGTGCCTGAATCTGGCAAGATAGACTTGCGCAAATTGTGCCGGGAACGAGTCGATTACCTCTTGTGCCGCAGCGAGTGATTTCTCATCGTCATTGTCGATTAGCGGTAGCAGGCACTGCGCGAAATTAGCCATGTTCCATTGCGCTATACCCGGTTGATTCTGGTAAGCGTAGCGACCATGATGATCAATAGAACTGAATACAGTCTCGGGATTGTAGGCATCCATAAATGCGCAAGGGCCATAGTCGATGGTCAGCCCAATAACAGACGCGTTGTCTGTATTCATGACCCCGTGAATAAAGCCAACGGATTGCCAGTGTGCTACCAGTTGTGCTTGCTTATCAACAACTGCTTTGAGCAGCGCAAGCGGTGGATTGTCGGTGTCTGCAAGGGTTGGGTAATGCCGGTTAATGATGTAGTCGGTCAATTGTTTCAGCGCGCCATGGTCGCGTCTGGCTGCAAAAAATTGAAAACTGCCGACCCGCACATGGCTTTGCGCCACACGCGTTAATATGGCGCCTGGCTGCATGGTTTCACGCCGTACCAAGTCACCGGTCGCGATTGCGCACAAGGCGCGTGTGGTAGGTACGCCCAGTGCCGCCATGGCCTCACTGACAATATACTCTCGCACAATAGGCCCTACCGCGGCGCGACCATCCCCTTGGCGGGAGTAGGGCGTCGGGCCGGAACCTTTAAGTTGAATGTCGTAGCGTTCGTTACCTTGGCCCAGTACCTCGCCTAACAACACTGCACGCCCATCACCCAGTTGCGGTGCCCAGCCACCAAACTGATGGCCTGCATAGACGGCGGCAATGGGGTCAGCGCCATCGGGAATGGTATTACCTGCCAGCATGGATAAACCGCTATCGCTTTGCATTGCAGCGGCATCGAGTTTCAGTAATTTGGCCAGCTCATCGTTAAATTTAATAAGAGACGGTGACGACACGGCTGTCGGCTGTTGTCGCGTGTAGAACGTGTCGGGTAATTTCGCGTACGAATTGTCAAAATCAAATACAGGATGGTCATTCATAGTGGTGACTGTTTGTATCAGTGCTAGCAGTATACGTTGCGTATTGGATTGGTGTAAGGCGCATTTTCATTTCAGCCAACCTTGATAGTGCACTATAAGGCCAAGCTTAAACGGAGCGACGATCTCCACTGAAAAGTGCATGGTGTTATTCGCGGCGTATTCGCTAGTATTGCTCAGCGGTAACAAGGCCCGAGGTATGGGTATCCCCAGACACGTACCTTTAATAACATTCATCTGCATTGCTCCGTTATCAACGGGCAGATGGAGAAGAAATTTCAACAGACCGAATTGTTCCCAGACCATAGCACTGCTACTTTTTTCGCTTTCTGCTATGAGATGCGTGTGCGCGTGCGGCGAGTCTACTGGGGACAATCTTGATTGAAAAATTTGGCCATTGAAGTTTCTTACCCAAACTTCGTTATCACCAGAACGCGTCTTGGTTACCTGTAATGGTATGTTGCTGGCCGCTGAGGGAAATCGAAATACCCAGCCAATGAATCGCATCAGCATTGATGTACCGCGCGATATCGACGCAACGCCGTTTAATTGCGTTTGATCAAGTACCCGGTGCGTTAGACGAACAGAGTCGGGTAAGTTGTGCCATTGTTCACCAAGTGTGTGTTCAAACAAATACCGGAAACGGTTATGGCGAAAGCCTGTTGTTATGCCAATGTCATCCATTGCCGTAACGTAGCTGCTTAATGGCAGTTCTTGCAAGCAAGCCCGAGCACCTGGCGATAAGCTTGTGATGTTGCGAAGCAGTGCTCTAATCGGTATGGCCGGTACAAAGGGTCCTTGTCCGGGCGCTGCTTCTAATTCCCATTCGCAATGCTGCAAAGCCGAATGGTTTTTATTTGCTGATAGTCCGGTTAATTCAACCAACATGCCGCCATGATCGTTGCCAAAGGGTGTTATTGCCTTGGCCAGCACTTGCAGCACGGTGGTCAGTTTGGTTAGGTTGGGTAGTCTTTTTTTTGCACGCTGTGTCCCCAGGCCTTGCAAAGCGTCGTGCATAAGCGGCACTGCCAGGCCTGCACGAAACAGCACCGTTCTAGCATTAAAGTGTGTCGGGAATAAAACGGTGTCTGCAGCATTAATCAAGTTGGCTTTGCGTTTAATAGTTTGGCCAATAGACTTAATTGCAGGTTCTGACCAGCCAGTACAATCAACCCATTGCCGATTGCGCCAAAACGGCACTGGGTTGCCAACTTGATCGAGTATAGCCTGCATAACAGAATGGCCTTGTGGTGCTCGACTACCGGGCAATATGCTGGTTTCAATTTTCTCAATAGAACCAACGTTCTTTTTTAGTGCATCCACAGCAGCTGCGGAGAGGGCAGGTGTACTTGATGCGCCTGAAATAGCAACGCGCCCTTGCTTTTTAGCTAAGTGATCAAGTGTGTCGATACCAGCGGAAAACACACCATCATCACTTAAATCTAAATAGTGTTTGCCCGCTTCAAGTGTTTTTCTGGCCAGTCGGTAGCGCTGATCTTCTTCGCCATATGACTGATAAGGCCCGGCAGCATCCACCACAACATCGATGTCCATTGAGTCGATCACAGACAAGCTTTTGTTGATGTCTAGCTCAACTGGGTTGCCACCGTGTAATTCGCAAAACTGCTTGGCTTTACTTAAATTCCTGCCAGCAATGCTGACCAGATGATGGTCTCGTTGCAGTAGTTGTGCAAGCCGACCGCCAAATTCTCCATACCCACCAACAATTAATACATGCAGCTTAGGCCATGTATCGCTCATGAAGATTGCAGCATTTTTTCTGACGCAGCGATTTTATCAATTCGCTTAACTGGACTGGTCAGTAAACCAGAACCCAGTGATGTGACCATTTTACGAGCGAATGGTAATTTGGAAACAGGTTCGAAAAACGTGTCTCTTATTGCTGGCAACACGCGACTGTCTGATTGGTAGAATGGTGTCAGTGAGTAGCTTGCCGCTTGAAATAGTTTTACATGGGTTCGCCGCATGCGTGCATACAAGTCACCGCAGTGTTCAACATTTTGGCGTATTTTTAGCGCTTCGGCTAGTGCATACGCGTCGAGTAAAGCCATGTTGGCACCTTGGCCCAATTGCGGACTCGTGGCATGTGCGGCATCGCCTATGAAAATAACCCCGGGTATAAAGGGCTGCTTTAAAGTGTGATGAGAATAGCTTGCGTGTGTCAGTTGATTTAGATTTTTAATATGTCCCAGCAAATGGTGTGCTGCTGGCCAATACCGCACAACTGACTCTTTCCACGCTTCAAGACCTGCTGATCGAAAAGCCGACATGTGATTTGATTTGACACTCCAGAACAGCGTAGCCAACTGAGTGTCGTTATCGGGTAGTTGTCCGCAAGGTAACACGCCAACCATCACACTGGCTTTGTCATAACGTTGTTCCAGCAGATTGTGCTCAAAATGCTGCGCATCGAATTTGACTGTGGTCCACAGTGCACCATAGGTTAATGTTTTGCTCTGTTTATAGTGAGGCGAGTGTTGCGCCAAAGCCGATTGTGCTCCTGATGAATCCACGATCAAGTCAAATTGAGGATCCAGTGTATTGCCGTTGTGATCGATCAACCGCATGGGTTTTGACGAGCCCGAGCCCGTATCGCGCGTACAGGATTCAATGCGAGTGTCAGTAATAATAGTGATGTCGCGTTCTTTTACCGCGTTATACAAAACGTGAAACAAGGATGCGCGATGGATAGCCACACCGTAAAGATCGCGCTCGTTTTTGGCTAATACGCGGTAGTTAATGTCCAGCACCACTTTTCCATTGGGCGCTATTCGACCTAGCATGCCATCAATGCGCTGACCAAGTTGTTCCGCTGATTCTTGTAGGCCCCAGCGAGCCAGTATGTCGAGTCCGGTTGGCTGCAACATCAGTCCCGAGCCTACTGGTCCAGGTTGCGCAAATTGTTCGAATAAACAAACCGAATTGCCTGCGTCGTGCAGGGCGATTGCTGCTGCCAGCCCGGCAGGGCCACAGCCAATAATGGCGATGGAGTTCAAGGTGCGCAGTGTCTAACCGGCATCGTAGCTCTCCGGGTCAAATTCAGGATTCACACTTTGAATCATTTCGCCCGGTGTGGGTACCGATGGCATGAGACTGTTTGCCGGTTTCCAAAGTTTTGAGCGGGACATGGCCCGCGCATTCTGAAAATACACCGCTTCTATGGATATGCGAATGCAGGTGACTGGGTTTTTGTCTTCAAGCGTAAAACGATTGAGCAGTTGCTGGTCTGTGGTCACAGTGGCGTTGCCGATAATACGCAACGATTGATCGACCCCAGGTATAAAAAACAACAACGCAATGCGAGGGTCGTGAACAATATTAGTCAGGCTGTCAAGACGGTTATTGCCCCGCCTGTCGGGTATTACGATGGTTTTGTTGTCGATAACCTTGAATGCAGCGCCAGGTGCATCGCCGCGAGGTGTGCAGTCTATACCGTCTTTTCCCACGGAAGCTAACACAAAGAAACTCGATTGCTCGAGCCACAGCACGTAGGTGGCGTTTAGTTGATCGGTTTGCTTTTGTAAGGACGTAGACTTTGGCTGGCCGTACAAGGCTCGTAGTTGCTCCACGGACGTTATGTCAGGTGAATTATTATCGGAAGTCATCGTTTTCGGTGCCGTTGTTTCTCAGCAATGCAGGCTTTGGCATTTCAGGCATTGAGTACGTTGGCGTGGTGCTCAATATGCTCGGCAATAAATGACGCGATGAAATAGTACGAGTGATCGTAGTCAGGTTGCATTCGGTAATTCAAAGCCTGCTTGTGTTGCTCGCACGTTGTTTTAAATAATTCAGGCTTTAACTGTTCTTCCAGAAACTGATCGCTGGTTCCTGTATCGATTAGCATGGTGGCTGCACTGGCTTTTAGCTTGATCAATTCCAGCGCGTCGTACTGTTGCCAGTTTGATTGGTCATCCCCCAAATAGTGTGTGAAGGCTTTTTGACCCCACGGCACTTGTGTAGGTGAGGTAATGGGTGAGAATGCTGATACGCTTTGATAAAGATCAGGATTTTTTAAATGCAGCGTTAGCGCCCCATGCCCGCCCATGGAATGCCCGGTTATACCCTGGGATGACATATCCGCTTCAAACGAACTACCGACAATGCTTTGCAGTTCTTCGGTAATGTATTTGTCCATTTTGAAGTGCGCTGACCATGGCGCTTGCGTCGCGCTTAGATAGAATCCGGCACCTTGGCCTAAATCGTAAGCATCATCATCGGCCACGGTATCACCACGCGGGCTGGTGTCTGGTGCAACAACCATAATGCCGTGTTTGGCAGCGGCGGCTTGTAAACCAGATTTTTCCATGACATTTGCCCAGCTGCAGGTCAGACCGGACAGATACCACAGCACGGGTACTTTGCGTATGCTGGCCTGTGGCGGTGTATAAACCGCAAATCGCATAGAGCAGTTACACACAGCGCTGTCGTGGGTGTGTACCGACAATGTGCCACCGTGACTCGCCCAGCTTGATTCAGTTTCCAGTTTTATTGTCATAAGTCAGTCGATCGCTTTGCTCTGTGAGTCAGTATGCTCGGTTACGTCAAAATGCTCGGAAAATCAATTCGCGCTATAAACAAGCATGATCAGTAGATGACAACGCTGCGTATGCTTTCACCTGAATGCATTAAATCGAATCCTTTGTTGATATCGTCCAATGGCATGGTGTGCGTGATCAGATTGTCGATGTCTATACGACCTTCCATATACATATCAACAATTTTAGGCACGTCAGTTCTGCCTCTGGCACCACCAAATGCCGTTCCACGCCAGGATCGACCTGTGACTAACTGAAAAGGCCGCGTTTTAATTTCCTGGCCTGCGCCGGCAACGCCGATGATAATGGATTCACCCCAGCCCTTATGACAGCACTCCAGCGCAGCACGCATCACATCGACGTTGCCGATGCATTCGAAAGAGTAATCGGCGCCACCGCCAGTGAGTTCTACCAAGTGGTCAACGAGATTGTCGCCATGATCTGCAGGGTTAACAAAATCGGTCATACCAAAAATTTTACCGGTGGCTTCTTTTTCTGGATTAAGGTCAACGCCGACGATTTGTTTGGCGCCCACCATGCGCAGCCCCTGAATGACGTTTAAACCAATACCGCCGAGCCCGAATACCACGGCTGTTGAGTTGGGTTCTACCTTTGCGGTAAACATCACCGCACCGATTCCGGTAGTGACACCGCAACCGATGTAGCAAATTTTATCGAATGGCGCGTCTTTGCGTACTTTGGCCAGTGATACTTCTGGCAGAACACTGTAGTTGGAAAAGGTTGAGCATCCCATGTAGTGCAACAGCTTTTCACCTTTGTAGGAAAAACGTGATGTACCGTCAGGCATCACACCCTGACCTTGAGTCGCTCGCACTTTTTGGCACAGGTTGGTTTTGGGGTTTAAGCAGTACTCGCACTCTCGGCATTCGGCCGTGTACAGCGGAATAACGTGATCCCCAACTTCAAGGCTGGTGACGCCCGCGCCCACTTCAACCACGACACCGGCACCCTCATGCCCCAGAATGGCCGGGAAAGCCCCCTCGGGGTCGGCACCGGAACGAGTAAATTCGTCGGTATGGCAAATGCCCGTAGCCTTAATTTCAACCAGAACCTCTCCAGCTTTGGGACCCTCAAGATCGACTTCGACCACTTCTAGAGGCTTTCCTGCCTCAAATGCTACGGCTGCACGTGTTTTCATTTTCTGGTGTCCTGTTTTAAACGGCTTGTCGGTATTCTCTCAATTAACGGGTCCAAGCACAATTGCCGAGATTGCTGCAATCATTCCCTTATAATAGCGCCACTATTATTGATGTGCTTGCTTACACGAGACTTGGTTTATGACGCAAATTGGCATTGGCATTATTGGCACCGGCTATATGGGCAAGCTGCATTCTGTGGCGATGCATTCGGTGGGCACGGTTTTCGACACCCCGTTGCGGCCGGTATGCGAAATGATTTGTGCCACCACAAAAGCGGGTGCCGCTGCCAAGGCGCACAGTTTTGGCTTTAATCGCTCCACCGATGACTGGCAAGTGTTGGTTGCTGATGACAAAATCGATGCGATCGTTATTGCATCTCCACAGGAAACCCATCTGGAGATTGCCAAGGCTGCCTTCGCTTTGGGTAAGCCTGTGCTGTGTGAGAAACCGTTGGGCGCGTCTTTAGCGCAAAGTCGAGAAATGGTGGCTGCTGCAGAAGCGTCGGGTGTGACCAACATGGTTGGCTTTAACTACATACGCACACCGGCGTCGCAGTACGCTCGGCAGCTTATTCAATCGGGTGAGATTGGTGACATTACTTATTTTCGGGGCGAGCACACTGAAGACTTTTACGCTGACCCGCAAAGCCCGGCTACGTGGCGAACCGAAGGCCGATCTAACGGCACCATGGGAGATCTATCGCCACACATGATCAATGCCGCTATGGCGCTGGTTGGTCCAATTGATCGTTTATGTGCCGATATTGAAACGGTACATGCACAACGGCCTGGCGACAATGGCATGCAGCAAGTCACCAATGATGACCATGCGCAGTTTGTCTGTCGGTTTGCCAATGGCGTTATGGGGCATTTGTATTTTTCTCGTGTCGCCACGGGTCGAAAAATGGGATACATCTATGAGGTGGTTGGAACCAAAGGCGCGATTCGATTCGATCAGGAAGATCAAAATGCCATTTGGTTATACCAACGTGAAGGTGCGATTGCGCAGCAGGGCTTTAAAAAAATTCTCACCAATACTGAGCACCCTGACTACGTCAATTTTTGCCTGGGCCCCGGTCACGGAACGGGTTATCAGGATCAATTAGTCATTGAGGCACGCGATTTTCTGCAAGCAATACACACCAAAAAAGCAGTTTGGCCAACGTTTAAAGATGGCATGATGGTTAATCAAGTGGTTGAAGCAGCCTGGGCATCGCATGAAAAACAAGGCTGGATTAATGTTGATTCCATTTAGTGTCTACCAACCCAATGAATCAAGTTGAGCACTCGTCTGAGCCTGACAAATTGTCGCCCATGCGTTTAACAGCGGTGAATCGACGGTTTGCCGTTGCACCAATGATGGAATTGTCCGATCGACATTTCAGGTATCTTGCGCGACTATTAACAAGGCACAGTTTGTTGTACACCGAAATGCTCACCTGTAAAGCGGTGATACATGGCGACAGAGAATATTTACTGGGCACCGGTGATGTTGATCATCCGGTGGTCTTGCAATTGGGTGGGGCTGACCCCATTGAAATGGCAGAGGCGGCGAGTATCGCGCAAAGCTGGGGATACGACGAAGTTAATATCAACGTTGGTTGTCCCAGTGATAGGGTACAGTCTGGACGATTTGGTGCATGCCTAATGGCTGAGCCTGACACCGTGGCTTCCATTGTCAAAGCCATGCAAAATTCGGTTAGTGTGCCGGTGTCGGTTAAATGCCGATTGGGCATTGATCGCGACGACAGCTACGACGCACTAGAACAATTCGTCAATGTGGTTCGTGATGCGGGTTGTGAGCATTTTATTGTTCATGCACGTAAAGCTTGGCTTGATGGACTTAGCCCAAAAGAAAATCGAACCATACCGCCGCTGCGGTATCCGTATGTTTATCGTTTAAAAGAGACATTACCCGACTTGCACATAACCATTAACGGCGGCATTGATACTTGGCAAGATGTGCAAATGCATTTGCAACATGTCGACGGCGTGATGTCCGGGCGCAAAGCGTATTACACTCCGTCGTTTTTGGGTAAGGCTGATCAAAGTGTGTTTGCAGACCTTGCCGATGCGAAACCTGAACTGAGCGATGCGCATGCGCTGGCTGCCGTGGCCAGAAGCTACGCCCAATACGTTCAAGGCTGGGTAGACCAGGGCATACGCGCCAGCGCGCTGACTCGGCATATGGTTGCGCTTTATCACGACATGCCCGGCGCACGAAAATGGCGGCGCCATTTAAGTGAGAACGCGGTTAACTGTAGCGATGTTGTGCAACTGGTTGAAGACGGCTTAGCTTACGTATTAACAACCACTGACGCTCCACCTAATACTGGTTTCAATCAACCGAGCCCCAGCGCCTGATGTACGGAAGAGTAGAAGCGCCGCACAGTAACCGAACCGATCTGAGTAACTTACGCAAGCTCTCTGTCTACCTGTGGGAATACAAAGGTCGCGTGCTGCTAGCACTGGGTTGTTTAATCCTCAGCAAGTTACTGGTCGTAGCGGTACCGCTGGTCTTAAAAGAAATTATCAACACGCTCGACGCGGACACCGGTGATTCGGCACGTGATGCAGTGGCCAACACGATTACCGGTAATGATGTGCTACTGGTGTCATTGGGTTTGGTTGCGGCTTATGGTTTGCTCAGGCTGGGCAATTCCTTGTTTAAGGAGTTACGCGATGCTTTGTTTGCTCGTGTGCGGTACCGCGCCATGCATCGTTTGTCCACCAGGGTGTTGACACATTTACACGAGCTGTCGCTGAGTTACCATCTTGAGCGACGCACTGGCAGTATTTCAAAAGATTTATCGCGCAGCACCAGCAGCTTAAGTTCCATCGTGAATTTGCTGGTGTTTAATATCGTACCGACCATTGCAGAGTTTTTATTGGTCGCGGTTATTTTGTTGGGCGCTTACGGCTGGCACTACACACTGGTGGTTGTCATCACGGTTGCCATTTACATCATGTTTACGCTGAAGTTCTCGGGGTGGCGTATGCAATTTCGCCACGAAATGAATCGTCTTGATTCATTAGCTAACGGTCGTGCAGTAGATAGCCTGCTTAACTATGAAACCGTCAAGTACTTTAATAACGAATCATTAGAACAACGCGCTTACGATCAACACTTAAGTGACTGGTCAGACGCGGGGGTCAAAAGTCAGACCACCATGTCCATGCTTAACTTTGGGCAAGCTGCAATTGTGGCCATAGGTGTGACGCTTATCATGATGTTGGCAGCCAACGATGTGTTTAATAAAACCATCACGCTTGGCGATATCGTGTTAATCAATGCGCTGATGCTGCAGTTGTTTGTGCCGCTTAATTTGTTGGGCGTGGTTTATCGCGGTTTGCAATATGCATTGGCTGACATGGACCTGGTGATAAAACTGCTTGAATTAAACCCTGAAATTCAGGACAGGGTAGGCGCAGTCGATTTGCACATTAACGAAGCACGCATAGAATTCGACAACGTGCGCTTTGCCTACCTGCCGGAACGGCCAATTTTAAAAGGTGTCAGCTTTCGCGTTGAGCCGGGCAAAAAAGTGGCTGTGGTTGGGCCATCGGGGTCTGGTAAGTCGACATTGTCGCGTTTGCTGTTTCGGTTTTACGATACCGATTCTGGTGTGATCAAAATTGACGGCGTTAACATACGCGACTGCACCCAATCAAGCTTGCGAGAGGTGTTGGGTGTGGTACCGCAAGACACCGTTATGTTCAACGATACCATTCGTTATAACTTGTCTTATGCGCGTGCCGACGCCACCGACGAACAAATAAAAGCCGCCGCTCGTGCGGCAAATCTGGATAAATTTATCGAGTCACTTCCACAGGGTTACGAGACCATGGTAGGCGAGCGTGGCTTGAAACTATCCGGTGGTGAAAAACAACGCATGGCAATAGCACGGGTCATTTTAAAAGACCCGGCCATAATCGTATTTGATGAAGCAACATCCAGTCTGGACACACAAAGCGAACAAACCATTCTGGAAGGTTTAAACGCTGCGGCGCAACGTGCTACCTCATTGGTGATAGCGCATCGCTTATCAACTATAACTGACGCCGATGAAATCCTGGTGCTGGACGCTGGCGTGATTGTTGAGCGCGGTAACCACGATATGTTGCTTGCCAACAATGGGCTTTATGCCAATTTGTGGATGCTTCAGCAAAGCGCAGAAGACGACGTCGATAGCTGAGGCAACTGTTTTTTAACCTGTTGCACTCAGCGGGAACGCCCGCGTCGAATGCCCAACCGAAATGCTCAGGCCCAGTACTTAGGCCCAGTACTCAAGCCCAGTACTTAGGCTTTAACTAAATTAAGAAACTCATTACGGGTGTTGATATCCGAGCGAAACCGACCGAGCATGGAAGACGTCGTCATTGAGGAGTTCTGTTTGCCCACACCACGCATCATCATGCACATGTGTTGCGCTTCAACAATAACCCCAACACCGAGCCCACCGGTGACATCGCTAACCGCATCAGCAATTTGCTTTGTCATGTTTTCCTGGATTTGTAACCTGCGGGCATACATATCAACAATGCGTGCAATTTTTGACAGACCAATGACCTTGCCACTGGGTAGGTAGGCGACGTGACACTTACCAATAAATGGCAACAGATGGTGCTCGCAAAGAGAGTACATTTCGATGTTTCGGACAATCACCATTTCTTCACTGTCTGATTCGAAAACCGCGTTGTTCAATACCTCTTCAATGGTCTGGTTGTACCCGTGGGTTAAAAATTCCATAGCCTTGGCCGCGCGTTCGGGGGTTTTTTGCAGTCCATCGCGCTGCAGGTCTTCACCGATTCCCTGCAGGATAGTTTCGTAAGCTGTTTTGATTTTTGACATTCTTGGTTCCAAGGCAAAATAGGCGTCGTTTGCGTGTTTGACTATAGCGGATATCGGTCACATTCGTGGGCTTGCAGCTGATAGACACTGGGCTTGGCTTGTGGATTTGAGGCTCAATTGTTTCGCGGTGGAGACATTTTTGAGGTCTGATGTGGCGATCAAGCCAGTTACGGTAACCTTACGGCTACTCAACAAAGTTGCTGCGGACCTTTATACTGGTAGCGGCGTCACAAATATGAAGGTTGCTGTTCGGTTTGCCCACTTCATGTTGCGGTCACGAGGCTACGCCCCTGTGCCAACGCCGAAAGCGTCCGATATGGTCTGGATTACGTACTGTTTTTAAGTAAGCATTTGCCTTTACCCCGGAGAATTTCATGGGTCTGATTTTTTGGTTAGTTGTTTTTGCCGTGACGTTATTTTGCGTTGCGCGTTTCCGTGTCAGTTTGCCTGTGTTCACGGCGGCAGCTGGTGTTGTGTTGTTGGTCGCTCGCGGTGCCGGTTGGTTGCCCGGTGCGTTTGGCGTCATAGTTATTTTGCTAGCTGTGGTTCTGGCTGTGCTGTTTAACGTAAGAAGCATTCGCCACAAGCTGGTGAGCACGCCGCTGCTCAAATACGTGCGTGCTGTTTTGCCACCCATGTCAGACACCGAGCGCGAAGCAATCGATGCCGGGACGGTCTGGTGGGAAGCCGAGCTTTTTCGCGGTGCGCCCGACTGGGAAAAGCTGGTGGCTTATCCGGAAGCTGAACTAACCCCTGAAGAGCAAGCATTTGTTGACGGTCCAACAGAAGAACTTTGCTCAATGATGGACGATTGGCAAATCACCTACGAACTGAACGACATGCCAGAAACCAACTGGCAGTTCATCAAAGACAACAAGTTTCTCGGTATGGTGATTCCCAAGGAATACGGTGGTCTTGGGTTTTCGGCCATGGCTCACTCTGAAGTGGTCATGAAACTATCCACGCGCAGTGTTAGTGGCAGTGTTAGCGTCATGGTGCCAAACTCACTTGGCCCCGCCGAATTACTGCTGCACTACGGCACAGAAAAACAAAAAGATTACTATTTGCCGCGTTTGGCGGTGGGTGATGAAATCCCGTGCTTCGCACTCACTGGACCAACTGCTGGTTCCGATGCGGGAGCATTGCCGGACTACGGCATTGTTTGTAAGGGACAATATGACGGTAAAGAAGTACTGGGTTTAAAAGTTACCTGGAACAAGCGCTACATTACGCTCTCACCGGTCGCCACATTGTTGGGTCTAGCGTTCCGTGCCTACGACCCAGATCACCTGGTTAGCGATGAAGAAGACATCGGCATTACCTGCGCGTTGATTCCAACGGACACTGATGGTGTCAACATTGGGCGTCGTCATTTTCCGGTTAACCAGGCCTTCATGAATGGCCCTAACAGCGGTAACGATGTGTTTATTCCCATGGAATGGATAATTGGTGGCCAGGACATGTTAGGGCAGGGATGGCGCATGTTAATGGAATCGCTGTCGGTGGGTCGTGGTATATCCCTGCCATCGTCGGGCGTTGCATCTGGTAAGGCGGTGTCGCGTCATGTGGGCGCCTACGCCAGGGTAAGAACGCAGTTTGGCTTACCTATAGGTAAATTCGAAGGTATTGAGGAAGTACTGGGTCGAGTTGCCGGTCTTACTTACACAATGGATGCCGGGCGGCGATTAACCTGTGCTGCACTGGACGAGGGCGAAAAGCCATCGGTGGTGTCTGCCATTTTAAAATACTTCAACACCGACTCTATGCGCACCGTTGTCAACGATGGTATGGACGTATTAGGCGGCAAAGGTATTTGCATGGGTCCCAGCAATTTTATGGCCAGGGCATACGAAGGTGTGCCGGTTGGTATCACCGTTGAAGGTGCAAATATTTTAACGCGCAGCATGATCATTTTTGGCCAAGGTGCTTTGCGTTGTCATCCCTACCTTGTTGACGAAATCAACGCTGCATCATTGCCGAATAAACAAGAAGCGCTGGAAAGTTTTGACGAGGCGCTAATGGGGCATATCGGTTACGGCATTCAAAATGGCGCGCGCTCCATGTTTCATGGTTTAACCAAAGGCCGCTTTGTTGGCGCACCTATTACTGGGCCCAATGCCAAGTACTATCGCCGACTCACTCGCATGAGTTCGGGGTATTCGTTCCTTGCTGACTTTGCCATGTTGTTTTTAGGCGGTGGTTTAAAACGTAAAGAAATGCTGTCGGGCCGGTTTGCTGATGGTCTGGTGCACATGTATATGGCGTCAGCAGTGTTAAAACGATTCGAAGATACGGGTCGGCCTGCGGAAGACCAGCCATTGATGGAATGGTCGGTACGCTACTGTCTGTTTCAAACCCAAATTGCGCTTGATCAAATTTTACGCAACTTTCCTAACAAATACATTGGTCTGTTGTTACGTGGCGTTGTGTTCCCCTTGGGTCGTCGATATCGCACACCGAACGACAAACTCACCCAGGCTTGCGCACGGCTTTTGTTATCGCCATCTGAAGCACGCGATCGCCTGACCAGTGGCTGTTACGTTAACGATAATCCGGATGATGTCACCGGTTGTGTTGAGCATGCTCTTAACTGTGTGATGGCCGCCAACGATGCCGCCAGAAAGCTCAAGAAAACCCGCCTCAAAATGCCTTACGGGTATGACTACGCACAGTGGATGAGTAAGCTGGTCGATGACGATGTACTGACGCAGGATGAAGCGCAACTCTTGACCACGGCAAACGTTGCGACCATGAAAGTTGTCAATGTTGATGATTTTCCTAACGAGTTTTTGCAAGGGGCGTCTAAAGCTGATCTGGACGCGCTGCAGAAGTCTGCTTAGGTACAACAGTGTTCCTGTAGTGCCGCATAGCCAGATTGTCTGGTCATAAAACCACCAAAAAGCCCTCCTTCACGAGGGCTTTTTGCTGTTGTCCTTGGGTATCCATCGCCCCATGGCAGTGCAAATTATCTGTCCGTAACCAGTGGCTTTGAGGGTCCCCATATATACCCTGTATAGTATTAGCCCAAGCGGGTCTAAAATGAACTAAAACCGGTTCTAAGACTCTGTTTTTGTATAGTGTTGTTAGCAACACTGGCAGGCTGGGCCAGTTAATTAAAATCCATGTTTGAGTTTTTTTTCAAGTATCCGGTAAGCACATGGCGACACGCCGAATTTGTGTGGGCCGGTGGCTGGCCACAGATAGGGTTGCTGACTGCCGCCATTGTCGGTCTGTTGTTTATCCTTGTCAGCTTATATCGCCAGAAACTCAGTGGTGCAAAAAAGGCGGTGGTTGCAATGTTGCAATTCGTCGCGTTAGCCACCGGCCTGACCATGCTTTGGCAGCCGTCCTTACGACTCGAATTAATGCAGGCCGGAGAAAACACCGTTGCCTATCTTATTGACACCTCCAAAAGCATGCTTAATCAGGACGGTGGAAACACATCACGTCAAGAGGCGGCTCTCGAAATACTGGGTCAGGACGAACTGGTCACAAACGAGCTTTTTGAAGCATCACTTTACGGGGTAGGTGAGTCCCTGGTACCCATCGCTTTTCCAACCGATGGCCAGGAACTGACACCACCAGATGCAACCAATCAATCTGCTATTGCCGACAGTTTGTTAACGGTTCTGGAAAGCGTTAACGACCAGGCGCTAGCAGCGGTGGTTGTACTCTCCGATGGTGCTGACAACGCAAGTGAACTGTCATCGGCCTGGTGGCAAAACATTAAAGCGGCTGGCGTGCCCGTACACACAGTTGGTTTCGGACAACCCACTGCCGTTAATGACATTGAACTGGCTGATGTCAGTGTCGACCAGCAAGTGGCTGCCGATGCAACGGTTAATGCGCGACTCCGCCTTATTCACAGTGGTCATGAAACGGTAAGAATCAGAGTGACCTCTGCCGATGAGCTGCTGTACGCGCAAACGCTTAACCTTGATACCAGCTTGCCCGAATCCATACATAACATCAGCTTTAACAGCGGCAACGCGGGCGTGCGTGAGCTGCGTTTTTCGGTCGAAGGAAACAGTGACGAAGTTAACCTCGTTAATAACACGCAACAGCGCGTTTTAAATGTTGCCGATCAACCGCGCCGAATACTGTACGTTGAAGGCGAGCCCCGCTGGGAATATAAATTTATTCGTCGCGCGCTACACGATGTTGGCAGTGTCAGTATTGTGAGTTTGCTGCGCACTTCCCCTAACAAATTCTACCGCCAGGGTGTTGAATCGGCGGCCGAACTCAGCGATGGTTTCCCAAAAGACAAAGAATCGCTGTTCGCCTACGACGCCATTATTATCGGCAGCCTGGAGGCGGCCGAGCTGAGCAATGAACAACAAGCTAACTTGAGAGACTTCGTTAGCGAGCGTGGTGGCTCTTTATTAATGCTTGCCGGGCGACAAGGTCTTGGAGATGGTGGCTGGGGGCGTTCGGCTCTGGCAGCCGCGCTGCCATCAAAATTAACCACGAGCAACAGTGCCAGAGACTACGAAAGGGTCCGGGTCCAAGTGCAACCTACCACGCAAGGCTATCGAACTCAGTGGTTGCACCTTGAAGCAGACGAACAAGACAACATTCAGGCGTGGTCTGAATTACCGCAAGTTAACGATATTCAGCCAATTGGTCTGGTCAAACCGGGCAGCACAACTTTGCTGAGTGCAAAAATCGGATCGCAGGCATTCCCACTGTTAGCCTGGCATCGCTATGGACAAGGTCAAAGTTATATATTGGGCACCAGTGGTACCTGGCGCTGGCAAATGAGTTTGCCTTCAGATAACCAGTGGCACGAGGTTTTCTGGCAACAGTTGTTATCGCATCTGTCAGCTGGTTCGCTGCCGCGGTTATCCATCGATGACGCGCAGCCTGTTTATCGAGATGCCAAATCCATTCCTATAGCCGTCACTGCACGACAATCCGATTTTCAACCGCTGGGTGATGCTCAGTTGATGGTTAAAGTCACCACACCTGCAGGCGAAGAAATACAAACAACCCTGAATGCTGATATTAATCAACCGGGGCGATTCACCGGTGCCATCGAAGCTGATCAGGACGGGCCATATTCGGTTACGCTGGATGCACCAGCAATGGGTGAAGCTCAGGTCACAACAAGTGGTGCAGGTGTGCAGCGCTGGCTTGTAAAGGAAAGCGGTACCGCCGAGCAATTCGATGCCGGTTTGCACCGAGAGTTTTTGCAGCGTGTTGCAGCTGTCACCGGAGGGCAATACCTCGATGCCGCTGATAAAGATCAACTGGCGCAAATCCTGACTACGCAAAATGCCGGTATTACTCGCGAAGAGCTTTTACCGTTATGGAATATGCCATTTCTATTTTTGCTGCTGCTGTTGGCAAAAGGATTAGAGTGGCTACTGCGACTACGTTGGAAGCGCTTATGATTGGCATCTTTCAATCACAAAAAACGCGCTCAGCCGGATGGCACTTGTTGGTCAGGCGCATACGTAATGGCCTGCAGATTAGCGCATTGATCGTGGCTTGTTTTGTTGCCCCAAACGTCATGGCGAAGTCAGTTGGTTTGGTGGTGACTGGTATTGGTGGCAATGAAGAGTACGCCGACAATTTTCGCAAACAGGGCTTGTCCGTTGTTGAAGCGCTGCGTTCGGTCGGTGATGAAGATCAAGATTTTGTGTTGCTCAGTGATGAGGCCGCTTCACGTAATGCTGTTTTAGAACAAATGCAGGCGCTGTCCAAAATCGATGCACAGTGGTTTTATCTGGTGCTGATTGGCCATGGCACTATCGACTCTGAAACATGGCGTTTTAATTTGCCTGGGGATGACCTAACCACCGACGATCTGGTTGCCGCGCTAGCTGATATTTCAAGTCAAGAGCAAGTGGTCATGATTGGTACCAGTGCCAGCGGCGCCGTGCTGGATATATTAAGCCAGCCCGGACGCCACGTTGTTACGGCCACCAAAAGTGGCGGTGAACTTAATGTGGTTCGTTTTCCAGGTTTTTTTGCTGAGGCTATGGCAACCACAGCTGCTGATACCGATCGCAACGAAATTCTAACCCTGGCAGAGGCGTATCGCTTCAGTAACGAAAAAACCCAAAACTATTACCTTGATAAAAAGCTGTTGGCGTCAGAGCACGCACGCCTTGAAGGAGAGCAACCCGACAGGGTGGCCCTGGCACGATTAGGCTCATTGAAAACGGCCAAAGATGACCCGGCAGTGGCACAACTGCTTGAAGAACGACTTGTTCTGGAAGATGAATTTCTGGCACTGAAAGCGCGCAAACCAGAAATGGACACAGCGCTGTATTACGAGGAGCTCGAACCACTACTATTGGCGATAGCCAGGCTGCAACAAAAAATAGATTCGGTAACGGGTTGGGTGGACACTAATGAATAATTTTTGTTTGAGTAAGCCTCGGTTAAGCAAGCTTCGTTTGCGTAAGACAGGCTTGGTGTTTGGTCTGCTGTTTTGTTTTGCTACCAAAGTGGATGCGCTCACTATTCATTATGGAAACGATCGACAACCGGAACTTGCAGCTTGCGATGAACATGCCTACGTTGGAGAGACAGACAAAGCCAATGAGTGCTACAAAAACTTAAGCGACCATAGCGATCCCTTGGTGCAAGCAAACGCTGCTGCATCTCTAGGGTATGTGCGTGAGGCCAACAAGCGATTTCGTGAAGCGTCGTCGTCAAGTACCGACCCAATCATTAAAACGCATTGGGCCATGCTGTATTTAAAGACTCACCAAGTCAGTGATGCTATGTCGTTGCTGCGCGAAGCATTACTTTACGATGAGGGTTTTCTGCCCGCCCGCCTGGGTTTAATTGAAGCAACAATGAGAACCTTCGAATCGGCAGCACGTGAACAGCTAAACAACATACTGGCAGAGTTTCCCGAGAACGTGCACGCCTTGATGTTGTTGGCGCGTATGGAGCTTGAATTGCAAAACACCGAGCAAGCGCGCTCAGTATTAGCAACCGTTAAACCATTGCTCGAATCCGCCGAGTTACCACTGCTCGAATGGTACACCTTGCAAGCCGGTGCCAATTTGCTTGATGCTGAACCCATCGACGATTGGGCTGAAAAAGCCATTGCCATTAACCCAAGTTATGGTGATATCTATTCTGATGTTGCACACTATTACATTATTACTTATCGCTACGTAGAAGCCGTTGAGCTGTATAAAAAGGCCGTAGAATTAAACCCTTTGCTGGCTACTGCGCAGCGCGATCTTGGTATTAATTACCTGCGCATAAATAATGTATTTGGCGCCAGGCATCACATACAGAAAGCGTTCGATATTGACCCCTACGACGCCCAAACGGTTAATACCTTGCGTTTGCTCGACAAGCTCGATGGCATGCGCATAAGCTCTGTCGATGTACCCGACCCAGACAACCCAGAGCAAACGTTGGGCCGTGTCATTATCAGGCTTGACCGCGAAGATGCTGATGCCCTGGAACCCTATGTGCAGAACATGTCGATTCGCGCCATGCAGGTTTTTTCCAAGCGCTACGATTACAAATTAAACCAACCAATGATCGTCGAGTTGTATCACGATCACGACGATTTTGGTGTGCGCACGGTCAGTACGCCTGGTATCGGTTTGCTTGGCGTCACGTTTGGGCACCTGACTGCAATGGACAGTCCAAAAGCTCGGGCTGCCAATGAATTCCACTGGGGTTCCACGTTGTGGCACGAGATCGCTCACGTCATTACCCTAGAGGCCACGTCACATTTATTACCGCGCTGGTTCAGTGAAGGTCTATCGGTTTACGAAGAGTGGAATACCGGACCGGTTGCCGATCGCACCATCCCCATTGACACGCTATTGGCAGTTGCAAAAAATCAACTACTGCCAATAGATTCTCTGGACTCGGGTTTTGTTCGTCCCACCTACAATGGACAAGTGCAGGTGTCCTACATGCAAGCAGGGCTCATTTGTGACTTTATATCGCAGCGCTGGGGACATGAAGCGCTGGTGGTTATGCTAAAGGAATTTGCACAACGCAGTACTACATCCAATGCATTGAATCAGGCCATTGGCATTGATGGCCCTGCGTTCGACATTCTCTTTAGCGAGTACATAGAAGAACGTTATGGTGAGCTGGCCCGCTCGCTTGATGATTACCAGGTAGCAAACAGGCAAATGGCGCGCGCAATATCGTCTGAAGACTGGCTTAGTGTTTCGGTTATCGCCAGAAACATCATCGAGCGTTATCCGGAGAACGTGGCTGATGGCAATGCTTACGAAGTGCTGGCGCAAGCGCTGCGCGAGCGCGATGACAACGACGGCGCACTGGACATATTAATGACGTGGCACGCACTCGGTGGTCACGGGGTTGAGTCTATGCAGTGGATGGTACGTGAGCTGCGTGAACAACAACGATTCACAGAGGCGGCCGCGGTCATGGAATCGATCAATTGGGTTAATCCCTATGTTGTCGAAGAGCATCGCTGGTTAGGAGACTATTATTTAAGTCATCAGGAAACCACGCTGGCAATACGTGAATACGATGCCTTACTCGGCTTGCGTCCAGAAGACCCGGCAGAGGCTCTGTTGGGCAAGGCAAAAGCTGCCGTACAACTAGGTGATAAAGAATCAGCAAAACGGCAGGTTCTGTATGCTTTAGAACATGCGCCGTTTTATCGTTCTGCGCAAAAACTGCTGCTCGAATTTAATGAAGGAGAAAGTGTTGACTGATACAAACTTGCAATCGGGAGAGACCGGCGAACTTGTACAGCGTTTCAGAACGGTGACCGATGAACTGCGCTCTGAGGTTGGCCGTATTATCGTGGGTCAAGATCACGTGGTTGAGCATCTGTTAATAACACTACTGGTTGGTGGCCACTGTTTGGTTACCGGCATGCCGGGTACCGCTAAAACCTTGTTGGTCAGAACCCTTGCCGATGCATTGGGTCTGGAATTTAATCGTATCCAATTTACACCCGATTTAATGCCGACCGACATAACCGGTACCGATATCATTGAGCAAGACGAGGCGGGTGGACGTAATTGGCGCTTTGTCCCAGGCCCCATATTTACCAACGTGCTGTTGGCCGATGAAATCAATCGCACACCGCCTAAAACGCAAGCGGCACTGTTAGAGGCCATGCAAGAGTATTCGGCTACGGTACGAGGCACACAACACAACATCGACAAACCGTTTTTTGTTTTAGCCACCCAAAACCCATTGGAGCTTGAAGGCACTTATCCTTTGCCTGAAGCGCAGCTGGATAGATTCTTATTCAACATCATGCTTGATTACTTGCCGCTGGATGACGAGATCACGGTTATCGAAAGATTCACCACCGATGTACTACCCGAGCCCGTAAAGGCTTGTACCAATGCCGCGGAGGTTCGTGCGTTCCAACAACTGACTCGACAGGTGCCAGTGAGTAAAGCTGTTGGTCGCTATGCAGTGGAAATGGTTCGCGCCACTCGTCCTGGCGATCCAAGCTCCACCGCCACGGTGAAAAAATACGTCAAGTTTGGTGCTTCGGTTCGAGCGGCACTGTTTATTACCATGGCGGCCAAATCAAGAGCGCTGATGCACGGACGCTATCATGTCAGCACCGAGGACATCGATGCACTGGCCGCGCCTGTGTTACGTCATCGTGTCATGCTCAACTACTTTGCCGAAGCCGATGGTATGAGCATTGACGATGTGCTGCAAGACCTTGTTGACAAGCGAGCTGCTGCTTAAACATGAGTGCCGTTGCCACCAATCGTTTTTTAAAACCCGAGCTGTTGGCGCGATTAGGTACGCTGGAGTTAGTTGCTCGAACGGTGGTTGATGGTGTCATTACTGGCTTGCATCGCTCGCCCGATTTTGGTTTTAGTCAGGAGTTCGCCGAATACCGAGCCTATAACGAGGGCGATGACTTACGCTTTGTTGACTGGAATGTGTACGCGCGGGCCGATCGCATGTATGTAAAGCGCTTTCGTGGCGAAACCAACTTGTCGGTCACTTTGCTGTTGGATGTCAGTGCCTCCATGGGTTACGGAGAGCCTACCAGCAAACTCGATCAAGCAAAGTACCTGGTTGCCTCACTAGCCTACCTGACCCGCCGTCAACATGATGCGCTGGGTTTAGTGTTGTTTGATGACAAGGTTCGCGAGTATGCCGTGCCCAGTGCTCGACCCGATAGCCTGAGCAAAGTCATGGGCTTGCTTGAAAATTCTGCCGTGGGCCAGAGCACCGATGTGGTTGATGTTTTAAATGACCTTCAATCGACTATCACCAAGCGAGGCTTGCTGGTGCTGGTATCCGACCTGTATACCGAACCTGATGCCTTGCTATCCAGTTTGCAGTCGTTTGTGCATGCAGGGCATGAGGTGGTTCTTTTTCATGTTCTCGACGATCAAGAGCTTGCCCCCAATGTTAAAAAAATCAGTGCGCTCAAAAGCCTGGAATCGGGCAACTCAGTGATAGTCGACCCCGAGTATTTACGCACCGAATATCAGCAACGTATTCAAGATCATTGTGAGCAATTGGAACGCAGCAGTGCCAAGTCGGGTGCCGACTATGTGCGTATCACCACTGGCGAGTCACTCGATAATGCCTTGGTTGCGTATTTGCAGTTTCGACAAAGGCGCTCGAGATGAGTTTGCTTGCACCATTGTATTTACTGGGCTTGCTGGGCTTGCTTGTACCGTGGTTGTTGCATCGGTTCAATCATCACGAACCGCCCGAGCAACCCTTTCCAAGCACACGATTTTTGGAGCAAACCCGGCCACCGGCCACCAGCAAGCGCAAATTGCGTTACTGGCCATTGTTGTTGCTGCGCACTTTATTGCTAGCAGGACTTTGTTTTCTGTTTGCACAACCCTGGCTCAAGTCAGATGGGCAGCTCAACGAGACAGACACTGTACAGATGCTGATTGTGGACAGTTCGTTTTCGATGCGGGCAGGCGATAGATGGGCGCTCACCAACGACGCAGTCAACAAATTGATAGACGACTTACCCGAACAATCTGCGCTACAGCTGTTAAGTTTTTCATCACAGCTAAGTGCACTCACCGATATCACCGCTGATCGAGCCAGCGTGAAAGATGCCCTGGCTTTGCTTGAGCCAGGCTATGCTTCAGCCGATTACGGCGAATTAATGCGTCGGGTCAACAAACTGGTTGGCGATATTGACAAACCGGTTACCGCACACTTTATCACCGACGCTCAGCGTAGCAATTTACCTGCACAAATGAATACTTTGCTGGCCAATGGTCTTGACAGTTTTAAGGTCGTGGCAGTCGGATCGCCCACCGAAACTAACTATTTCTTAAGTGCTGATGCAACCACCAGTGACAATGTCACAGCTCGTGTGGTTGTAAATGTTGGGGCGTCAGCACCCAGTACGCAAAGTAGTACAGACACGGTACAAAAAACCGTAGAAGTCTTTATCAAAGACCAACTGCTGGCCAGTGAGCAGGTGTTGCTGGCTCCGGGTGAAATCAAAACAGTACAGTTTGATTCTATTAGCTTGCCCAGCGAACTCAGCGAGTTAATGCAAGTGAAGTTTAAGCAGGCAGACTTTTTCAGTGAAGACGATAAGCTGAACATCCCTTTAAGAGGCCTTTCGCAACTGAGCGTGTCGATCACTCATGTGGGCGACGAACCTGGTGAGCAGGCCTTGGTGTTTGTCAAAACGGCTTTGGAGACAAACGGTAGTGCCAAGGTAAATCTGCTGGATATTGGCGCAGCACTTGCGCCTGGCACTCGCCACGCTATCGTTTTTGTGGACGATATTACGCAAGTCCCTGATGCTGTGACGCGTTTTATTAACGCTGGCGGTAATGCACTGTTGTTACCTAACAGGATTGACTCGTTAAGCGGTTCAAGCGTGTCAACGGTATCCCCCGCAGCGGCCTTTGTGTCCCGTATCGATGAAGCTCACCCATTGGGTCTGGGCGATCTTAATTGGTTTAACACGCGTTTTTATGACACTGGCCCTTTCAGCTTACAAAGCGCTGACCGTGTATTACTGGGTTTGGACGAAGGACAGCCTTTGTTAGTAGAACGCAATGTCGCGGACAATGGTCGTTTGTTGATAATGAATGATCTGTTAGACGGTTTAGATACCGACTTACCATTGCAACCGGTGTTTGTATCATTGATGCAACGCATCATTGAGTACTTTGATATCAGTAATGCAATACCGTCCAAAATAGAAGTCGGTCAGTCATTGTTTTTACCGGCTAATTCGCAACTACTGGCACCCAATGGTGACGCGATGCTCGAACTGGCGCAACTGGGTAGTGCCAACGATGTTCGAGTCGATGTTCCAGGCGTATATTCGGTATTAGGTGCAAGCCAGACCAACAATGTACTGGTCATACTCAACCCGGCCGAGTCCAACTTAACTGCGTTGACTCGCACTGAGCTGGACGCGTGGGAAGCTCGTCACGATCAAACAGCACCCAGTAACAATGATCAAACTGACAACACAGACAATAGCAATCAGAGCAATAACATAAGCAATGCACTTAATAGTGCTCAAAACCGTCATGCTTTATGGCGATGGTTACTGCCTCTGGTATTACTGTTTTTATTAGCCGAATCATTAATGGCTAATCGCATGCTTTGGATCCGGAGGGATGGGCTGTGAACAACATACCGAATACCCAAAATCGATTTTTACAGTATTTAAACAGTGCCCGTCGACGCGAAACCATTCGCATTGTCTGCGTCTGGCTGGCAGTGTTGTTGGCTGCGGCTATGGTTGTTACGGCCATTGGTGTTTTCAGCGGTTTGATTCGTGGTTTCACTCCCACACTCACTAACACAACACGCGTTGTGTTGTTTCTGGCGGCGATACTCGCCATTGTCTATGTGCTGTGGAAACCGGTGGCCCGGTTACGAGGCGATCGTGGTGCGCGGCTTATTGAATCATCCGACCCGGAGTTCGACGGGCGTGTGCAAACTTACTTAGACACTGAAGCAAGAACACCCGACCATCAATTTTTACCGTTATTGGCCGACGACGGTTATCAAGTGACCAAGCGCGTACCACTGTATCGAGTGGTGCCCATGTCAGCCATTTTATGGCCCGTCGTTGGTATAGCGTCTCTGTTGTTCGTCACGGTTGCCTTTTTCCAGCGTGCACCTGTCGAATGGAGTCAAGCAGCACAACACATCTGGACTGGCTGGAAAACACCGGGCTTAGTGGCAGTGCGCAGTATCGAGGTTAACCCTGGCAGCACCACCTTGCTGGCAGGGGAAAACCTGGAGCTCAATGCACAAGTGCAGGGGTTTAGCACTGACAGTGTCACTTTGCATGTACGAGTGGGCGACAAGCCCTGGCAAACCAGCGAGTTAAGTCCAAGCGAAAACGGCGAATTCGATTTTACCGTGTATCGGGTGGTAGAACCGCTTGAATATTATGTGTCGGCGGCGTACACGCAAAGTACACAGCACAAAGTGTCAGTCGTGACACCGGCAAAACTTGAAAACACCTTGGCAAGCTTCGAGTATCCCGAATGGACAAAGCTGCCCATGGAAGAAAAACGCAACATCGGGCGCATTAGCGGAGTCAAAGGCACGCAAGTCACCATGACCTTTACCACGGATAAGCCGCTGCAAGATGGGTTTGTTGCTTTTGGTGATCAAAAACTGGAGCTTAACCCAACGACGGTCAATTCAGACGGTACAGACATAGAGCAAGCCGGAACACACTATCAGGTGTTGTTACCTCTTGCTGTTGATTCGCAATATCAACTCATGGATCGCATGTTAGATCGCGATATAGCCATTGCCAGTGAACACGCTATTGTGATTCAAGGCGACGAGGCACCGGTGGTTCGTTTTGTTATGCCGGGCAGAGATGTGTCGGCATCGCCAGTCGAAGAAGTTGTTGTGCGTGTGCAAGCCGAAGACGATTACGCAATCGAAACTGTAGAGTTACTGTACTCAGTTAATGCTGGTCCCTGGCAAACAATCGACTTAAGTCCTGACGAACCTGGCGTCTC
>CALHOI010000056.1 GCA_938035525.1 uncultured Granulosicoccaceae bacterium | reverse complement strand
AATAGAAACGCAGTTGTGGGACTGACCGGGTGTTTAAACGAGGGGCTAATTTTCGGCGTAAAAATCCGGCGGCGTTTTTTAATGCCTTCTCGGTTTCTTCGCGTTCGCCTGGTTCGGCACCCATAATGGTGTAGTGAATTTTGGCCGTACCTAAGTCACGCGAGACCTCCACAGACGATACGGTGATCATCTCGGAGACTCGCGGGTCTTTGAGCTCTGTTCGGATAAGCTCGGAAATTTCGCGTTGAATAAAATCAGCAACGCGATGCGAGCGTGGAAATTCGTTTGGCATTAAAGCGACCGGGCAACCTCGGTGCGTTCAAACACTTCGATAATATCGCCAGGTTGAACATCGGTGTAATTCTTAACACCAATACCGCACTCGGTACCCATGTGCACGTCTTTAACGTCATCTTTAAAACGGCGCAGTGATTCGAGTTCGCCTTCGTAGATAACAATGCTGTCGCGCAATACTCGAATTGGCTCGTCTTTACGCACAACCCCATCGACCACCATGCAACCGGCAATCTGACCAAACTTGGGTGAGGTAAACACATCTTTCACCTCGGCATTACCAATGATGCGTTCGCGAACTTCTGGTGCAAGCATACCGCCAGCTACCGACTTGGCTAAATCAATGAGTTCGTAAATAACGCTGTAATAACGCAAGTCAATGTCCAGCTCCTGGACCAGTCGACGCGCAGCACTATCGGCGCGCACATTAAAACCAACCAGTATGGCATTGGACGTAGCAGCCAGATTGGCATCTGATTCGGTGATACCACCAACGCCGCCACCAACAACACGGATGCTGACTTCTTCGGTAGACAAGCGCTCAAGTGAATCGCGAATAGCCTCAAAGCTGCCTTTTACATCAGCCTTAACCAAAATATTCAAACTTGGTACACCGCTATTGTATTGGGTGAACACGTCTTCAAGCTTGGTCATTTTTCTGCCGGCCAGGCGAGCATCACGGCTCTTGTCTTCACGTAATGTTGCCAGCTCACGCGCAATTTTATCGTCGGCCGCCACCAGCATTTCATCACCCGCATTCGGCGTGGAAGACAAGCCCAGTACTTGCACTGGCGTTGATGGTCCGGCTTCTTCAACCTGATTACCGTCTTCGTCAAACATGGCTCGAACGCGACCAGTGACCGCGCCACAAATCAGAATATCGCCACGCTTAAGCACACCCTGTTGAACCAACACAGTTGCAACCGGGCCACGGCCTTTGTCCAGGGCTGCTTCAATGACTGTACCACTGGCACTGCCTTCGGCTACTGCCGTTAATTCCAACACTTCCGACTGCAAGGTAATGGCATCCAACAGTTTATCGATGCCGTCACCGTTAAGCGCAGAGACTGGAATAAATTGCGTATCCCCGCCCCACTCTTCCGAGATAACTTCGTGCTGCGATAACTCATTGCGCACACGTTCTGGGTCGGCGCCTTCTTTGTCCATTTTATTCACTGCAACGACCAGCGGCACATTTGACGCTCGCGCATGCTCTACAGCTTCAATGGTTTGCGGCATAACGCCATCGTCCGCAGCTACAACCAACACAACAATGTCAGTTGCCTGCGCACCACGTTGGCGCATAGACGTAAACGCTGCGTGCCCTGGTGTATCAAGAAAGGTGATAACGCCGTTATCGGTTTCTGTTTGATAAGCACCAATGTGTTGCGTAATGCCACCGGCTTCACCCGAAGCAACACGCGATGTGCGGATGTAATCAAGCAGTGATGTCTTACCGTGATCAACATGACCCATGACAGTCACAACCGGCGGTCTTGGTTCAGCATCGGCTGCCGCTATACCGGCTATTCGCTCTGCCAATGCTGCTTCTATGTCATCGGCACTCATTGGTATAGCGGTGTGGCCCATTTCTTCGACAACCAGAATGGCGGTGTCCTGATCAAGGATCTGATTGATGGTGGCCATAACGCCCATGCCCATCATCGACTTGATGACCTCATTGGCTTTAACCGCCATGCGGTTGCCCAATTCGGCAACCGTGATGGTTTCGGGCACTTCGACTTCGCGAACCACCGGCTCGGTTGGTCTTTCAAATGCGTGTTTGGATTCGAAGTTTGATGGTAGCGCGCGACGCGGCTTACCCTTACGACGACCCGACTTTCCTTTAGCCACATGCAGCTGATTACGGCCGTAGCGGGTATCGCCACTGCCGTGACTGCCGCCACCTTTGCCTTTGCGGCTTTTCTTGTCTGGTCTGCCACCACCTGAACCACGCTCGTTACTGCTGGCCGCCTGCTGTGCTTCCATAGCCGCACGACGCTGAGCCTCTTCGGCGTTTCGCTGGGTTTCACGAAGTTCAGCGTCACGCTTCTGGTTTTCTTCGGTTTCACGGCGGCGCTCGGCAGCCACTTGCTTTTCAGCTTGCCGCTCAGCGGCTGCTCGGGCTTGTTCTTCTGCCTGTGCGCGCATGCGATCGCTGGCACTGGGCTCGGCCGGTGTTGCTGATTCGGCGGGTGTTTGCTCTGATTGTTCCGATGATGAGTTTGCTGATGCGTCTGCTGAAACATCGGCTGGTGCGTCAGTCTGAGCATTACCCTGGGCGGCTGCTCGTGCTACCTCGGCAGCCACAGCATCAGCGGCGGCCGCTTCAGCTTTTGCTGCTGCATCTGCACTGGCTTCACTGGCGGCAGTATCCGCTGCGGCATCGGCAGGTGCTTGCGCGGCAGGTTCTGCAACAGCTGGCTGTTCTTCACCTTGAGGTGCAGCAGGCGTTGCTTCGGCAGGCGCTTCGGGTTGAGCTTGCGGCTCGTCTTCAGCAGTGGGTTTAACGATGGTGCGACGACCTCGGACTTCGACATTCACTTTACGTCGTCCGGAGGCATCTGTTTTGACTTCACTGACTCGCTTGCGGCGCAGAGTGATCTTTTTACCTGAGCCAGCCGCGCTACCTCCGGCCTCACCACGCGATGTGCGCAGGTGCGACAGCAAGGTCAGCTTTTCAGCGTCAGATATTAAATCTGTTTCTCCAGTCTTTTCCACACCCGCTTCTTTAAGCTGCACAAGCAGCTTCTCAACCGGCGTACCGACCACTTGAGCGAGTTGTTTTACTGTAACTTCTGCCATTGAATCTCTACTTTATCCGCTATCGCGACCTTACTCGCTTGCCTCTTCCTCGGCAAACCAGCTTTCGCGTGCTTTCATAATCAATTGGCCGGCGAGTTCTTCGTTCATATCCTGAACAACCATGAGGTCGTCTATGGACTGATCTGCCAGATCGTCAACCGTTTGAATGCCGTGACTGGCCATATCCAGGGCCAGCTCTTCATTCATACCTTCCATTGCAATGAGTTCAGCTGTTGGCGTATTACCATCGAGCTTTTCTTCAGTTGCAATAGCTTTTGTTAGCAGTGCATCGTGTGCACGGCTTCTTAATTCATCGACAATTTCTTCTTCGAATTCGTCGATATCGAGCAATTCTTCGCGCGGCACATACGCCACTTCTTCTACGGTGGTAAAGCCTTCCTGTACCAGAATAAGCGCCACTTCTTCATCTACATCCAGAGCATCAACAAACACTTGGACAGTCACTTTGGATTCGGCTTCGCTTTTCTCATCGGCTGCAGCTTCATCCATGACGTTCAAATCCCAGCCAGTGAGCTCGGAAGCCAGCCGAA
This sequence comes from uncultured Granulosicoccaceae bacterium, assembly GCA_938035525.1. Lineage (GTDB taxonomy): Bacteria > Pseudomonadota > Gammaproteobacteria > Granulosicoccales > Granulosicoccaceae > Granulosicoccus. The sequence goes on along the minus strand of CALHOI010000056.1, from coordinate 75,789 downwards.
CATTTTGACCACCACGGCCAATGGCCAAAGACAGCTTTTCGTTTTCAACAGCGATGTCCATGACTCTTTTATCTTCGTCAATAACAATGCCCTTCACTTCGGCAGGTGCCATGGCGTTGATAACGAACTGCGCGGGATCTTCGTTGAACGGAATGATATCAATGCGTTCACCAGCCAATTCGTTTGATACCGTTTGTACGCGAGAACCACGCATACCAACGCAGGCACCGATTGGGTCTAGCCTTGGGTCCAGTGAAGACACCGCAATTTTAGCTCGGGCACTTGGATCGCGCGCTGCACCATTAATAACTATCACGCCCTGTCCAACCTCGGGCACTTCCAGTTTGAACAGTTCAATTAAAAATTCAGGTGCGGTCCGCGATACAAAAAGCTGTGGTCCGCGTGGCTCATTGCGCACGTCTTTTAAATAACCGCGCAGTCGATCACCTGGTCGTACTGCTTCACGGGGGATCATGTCTTCGCGCGATATGTAGGCTTCGGCATTGGCACCGAGGTCCAGATACACACCTCCACGCTCAAGACGCTTGACAATACCCATGACCAATTCGCCAACGCGCTCTTTGTAGGCATCAACTACACGCTCACGTTCTGCTTCACGGACTTTTTGAACAATGACTTGCTTGGCTGTTTGAGCTGCAATACGACCGAAGTCGACCGAATCGATTTCCTCTTCGGTGTATCCACCAAGCTCTAGCTCGGGCTCTTCAACCTGCGCCGCCGACAGAGTGATTTGGCGGAAAGGAAATTCCTGCTCTTCATCGTCACCGACAACTTCCCAACGTCGATACGTTTTGTAATCGCCGGTTTCTCGATCAATGGCCACACGAACTTCGATGTCTTGCCCATGGCGTTTACGAGTCGCTGAGGCAAGCGCAGACTCAAGCGCTTCGAAAATAATTCTTTCGTCAACGCCTTTCTCGTTTGAAACCGTCTCAACGACCAGCAGAATATCTTTACTCATGGTCAGTGAGCCTCATAGCCCTGACGCGTTGCCGCGCTCTGCTGCACATCTGTTTTGGGTTGTCTTCATATCACTCTCCTGCGCTTAATCGTTTGCGCCTGATTTTCGAAAATTCACGTCTTTTACTACAACTTGGCTACCAAGTGCGCCTCTTCCACATCACTCACCGGCAAGGCGTAATCAATACCATCAACCTCGACAATGGCTGCATCGTTTTCAACGTCGACGAGGCGGCCTTTAAAGTTTCGACGCCCATCAACCGCAACGGCCATTTTTACTTTTACGACTTCGTTCTTTTGCTCAGTGAACTGATTTACCGTAAACAACGGCCGATCAATTCCCGGAGAAGACACCTCGAGCTGGTATGCGCTCTTAATTGTGTCTTCTACGTCTAATACTGCGCTCAGCTGTTTGCTTACGGCAACACAGTCTTCAACAACTACCCCGTTTTCGGTATCTATAAAGACTCGCAGCGTCTGACCATTTTCGGCCTGACCAAACTGCGCACCAACATATTCGTAACCCAAACCGCTGACTACCGGTTCAATTACCGTTTCAATTCCTGGCGACACACGTCGCATGCTCACACTTCCCCAACAAAAAAGGCTCCCTGCAGGAGCCCTTTTAATAATTCTGATTGTATGGTGATGTCTTAAAGACCGATTACACCTTGCTCTCCTGTGCGCGTTGCTGTCGTAATGAGGGAGTTCGCACACTCAGCCGCTAAGTATAACAGGCTGAGGTCTGACCTCGCAATTGTACAAGGCCAATTTACTGGTAATCAGGTGCAAATTGAATGCCGGTAGACCCAAAATAGGTCTGTATTGCACAGTATTGCTGACTCACAGGCTGATTTAGCCGAATGAGCCAATACTACAAATGAGTCATATCTTGGACACCTGCCCAGCCTCACTAAGTTAAACGGCGATAGTTTGTCGCCATATGCGCCGCTTGATGACTACATTCTGAAGACGCCAAAGCGCGTATCCTGAATTGGCGCGTTCAAACTGGCAGACAAACTCAGGCCTAGAATATCGCGCGTGTCCACCGGATTGATAATACCGTCGTCCCACAGGCGCGATGAAGCATACAGTGCCGCAGATTGCTTTTCGAATTGATCGATCAATGGTTGTTTAAAGTCGGCTTCGTCCTGCTCGCTCCATTGCTCGCCGCGACGCTCCAGTCCGGCCCGTTTCACCATGGCCAACACGCCGGCGGCTTGTCCACCACCCATGACTGCAATGCGCGCGTTCGGCCACATCCATAAAAATCGCGGATCGTAGGCCCGCCCGCACATGCCATAGTTGCCTGCCCCGTAAGAACCGCCAATAATGACCGTGTGCTTGGGCACCTGCGCGTTACTAACGGCCATCACCAATTTGGCACCGTGCTTGGCAATGCCACTGGCTTCTGCGGCTTTACCCACCATAAACCCGGTTATGTTTTGTAGAAACACCAAAGGTATGTGCCGCTGGCAGCACAGTTCGACAAAGTGCGCACCCTTACTGGCACTATCAGAAAACAGCACACCATTGTTGGCCACAATACCCACTGGAATACCATGAATGTGCGCAAAGCCGGTAACCAGCGTTGGTCCAAAGCGTGGTTTAAATTCGTCGAACTGAGCACCGTCAATAATGCGCATGATAACTTCGCGAACGTCATACGGCACTCGTTCATCGGCAGGCACCACACCCAACAATTCTTCTGCGGGATACGCCGGTGCCTCGGGTACTTTATGCACGACCGTTTTTGGTTTCTCAGAATTAAGCCCAGAGACAATATCGCGCGCCAGCTTCAACGCATGCACATCATCATCGGCCAGGTAATCGGCAACACCGGATAAACGCGTATGCGTATCACCACCGCCTAAGGTTTCAGCGCTGACCTCTTCGCCTATGGCCGCTTTAACCAAAGGCGGCCCGGCTAAAAATATGGTGCCTTGCTCTTTGACTATGATGGTTTGATCTGACATTGCCGGTACGTATGCACCGCCGGCTGTGCATGAGCCCATGACCACCGCAATTTGCGCAATGCCTTTGGCCGACATGGACGCTTGATTAAAAAAGATGCGCCCAAAATGATCGCGATCGGCGAACACTTCATCCTGGTTGGGTAAGTTCGCACCACCGCTGTCAACCAAATAGATGCACGTTAGATTATTTTGTTCAGCAATGGCTTGAGCACGTAAGTGTTTTTTAACACTCAGTGGAAAGTAAGTTCCACCTTTTACGGTTGCATCGTTGCAGACAATCATGCATTCGCGCCCGTGTATCTTGCCAATACCGGCAATCATGCCAGCCGAGGGCACCTGATTTTTATACTGGTCCCAGGCTGCAAACTTACCCACTTCCAAAAAGGGCGAATCGGGGTCAATTAATTTAGCTACACGTTCACGTGGCAATAACTTACCTCGGCTAATATGCCGCTTACGCGATTTTTCGCCACCGCCTTCCATGATGCTGGTTGCCGCTTGTTCGACCACATCAATCGCATTTTCCATCGCCAGTTTGTTAGTGGCAAACGATTCGCTATTAGCATCCAGCTGGCTTTTGAGTTTCATGTGTCGATAAACAGTCTATGATTCGGTATTAAAAACGACGTGGTGCATTGTGTGGATATAAAAATCCAGCAAGCCTTAGGCAGTTTCATTAAAGAGTTCACGGCCTATTAGCATGCGCCGTACCTCACTGGTTCCTGCGCCAATTTCGTAAAGTTTGGCGTCTCGCAAAAATCGTCCCGTAGGGTTATCGTTAATGTAGCCATTGCCGCCGAGCGTTTGAATCGCTTCAAGCGCACACCACGTGGCTTTTTCGGCCGAATACAAAATACAACCAGCAGCATCTTTTCGGGCTGTTTCGCCACGATCGCATGCCGCCGCTACCGCATAAACATAGGAACGAACCGCACTGGTGGTACTGTACATATCGGCAAGCTTGCCCTGCATGAGCTGGAACTCACCAATGGGCTTGCCAAATTGCTCTCGTTCGTGAACATAAGGAATCACTACGTCCAGACAAGCGGCCATAATGCCTATAGGCCCTCCCGACAATACCACTCGTTCGTAATCCAGACCCGACATCAGTACATTCACACCATGGCCTTCGGTGCCAAGGATGTTTTCTGGCGGCAGCTTGCAATCCTCAAACACCAATTCGCAGGTGTTGGATCCGCGCATACCCAACTTGTCGAGTTTTTGCGCTGTTGAAAATCCAGGGGTATCGCGTTCCACAATAAACGCGGTAATGCCTTTTGGGCCAGCGTCCATATCAGTTTTTGCATACACAACCAATACATTGGCATCAGGCCCGTTGGTTATCCACATTTTGTTACCGTTTAACACAAAGTGATTACCTTGCTTGTCGGCACGTAACTTCATAGAAACCACATCAGAACCTGAGCCAGGCTCGGACATGGCCAATGCCCCAACGTGCTCACCACTGATCAGCTTAGGCAGGTACTTGGCTTTTTGTTCTTCATTGCCGTTACGGGTTATCTGATTAACACACAAATTAGAATGCGCGCCGTAAGAGAGCCCGACAGAAGCCGATGCACGGCTTATTTCTTCCATGGCGACTGTGTGCGCCAAATAACCCATTTCAGCACCACCAAATTGTTCTGCCGAGGTAATACCGAGCAAGCCCAAATCACCCATCTTTGTCCATAAGTCGGATGGAAACTGATTTTGTTGATCTATCTGCGCTGCTCGCGGGGCAATTTCATCTTGAGCAAAACGCCTAACGGTATCGCGCAAAGCATCGATATCATCGCCTAGGCCAAACCGTAAACCATCGTTATACATAATCAATATTCCAGTTAAGCCGCAGACGTCAGATCAATGGGCTTGGGCGCATCGAAATCTTGCCATAGCGATTTTCGGCGTTGTTCACATTCAAGCATAGCTTGCATTTTCACCGGTCCAAAGCCTCGCATCTGATCGGGTAAAGCCAACAATTGCTCAGCTATAACTTGGTTATCTTTAGACAAGCTGCTCAGCAGACGCTGCATGTCTTGTTCGTACCAGCTAATCCATTGGCGTTCCTGGCGTCGCTCCCTGGTGTAGCCGAACACATCAAATGGCGTGCCTCGCAACACTTTGCCCCGCTGCAACAGTTTAAACAAAGACATGACCCACGGCCCCATGGCACGTTTTTTAGGCCGCCCATTTGGTGCAGTGCCACTCAATAACGGCGGCGCAAGATTAAATTCTATGGTGTAGTCCCCATCGAATTGATTTTGCAGACTTTGCACAAAAGCCGGCAACGCATACAAGCGCGATACTTCGTACTCATCTTTATAGCTTAGTACGCGAGCGTAGCTGTGTGCAGCTGTATCGAGTAAATCGGGGTTTAAGCCCCTCGCATTAATACAATCACTGAGCCGTTGTATGGCTTTTTGGTATTTGGCCGCCAGCTTTTCTCCCTGATACGCTTTGAGATGCTCGGTTCTGTGCTTAATAAGCGCATCCGTTGTTAACGCTGTGTTACTTGTTTGCGGCTCTTGCAGCAACGATGTTAGCGACTCCGGCCTGGCGCAAAGCACCCGGCCGCAGTGTAAGGCGTTAAGGTTTGACTCTACTGCCACGCCATTTAGCGTAATCGCTGATTGCAAGGCTTGCAATGATACGGGCACCAACCCCTGTTGCCAGGCATACCCCAGCATTAATATATTAGTGCTTATGGCATCGCCCGTTAACTGCTCAGCCACATGAGTAAAGCCTTGAAAGTGTTTTGTGTCTTTGACTTGTTTTTTAATGACCTTGGCCACCCCATCATCAGCAAAATCCAGGTCGCGACGCAGAACAAAGTCGGCAACCGGTGCCGAGGTCGTGTTAACAATGGCATGTGTGCGTTTGTTATCCAGCAACTCGCTGGCTGACTTCGATGATGCAACCACCGCATCAGCGGCAAACAACAAGTCACAACCTTGCGGCACAATATGCGCACTGGTGACTTGATCAGGAGATGCGGCGATGCGCACGTGACTTTGCACAGCACCGCCCTTCTGAGCAAGACCAGCCATATCCAATAACATGGCTGCGTGTCCATCTATGTGCGCGGCCATGCCTAGCACCGAACCTATTGTTAGCACTCCCGTGCCGCCAACACCGGTGATTAATATGTTCCAGCTATTGTTTGTCAGTGCCGGGATTTGCGGCTCTGGCAGTGCCTGCGATGAATCTATTTTTAGCGCCTGACGACGCTTTAACACGCCACCTTTTACCGTGACAAACGAAGGACAAAAACCATTGAGACAGGAATAGTCTTTGTTACAGCTGGATTGATTAATCCGGCGCTTACGGCCCATGGGAGTTTCGTGCGGTTCTACTGCCACACAATTGGACTGTGTTGAGCAATCCCCACATCCTTCACACACGTCTGGATTGATAAACAAGCGCTTGTCGGGGTCGGGCATTAGCCCGCGTTTTCGACGCCGACGTTTTTCAGCAGCGCAAGTCTGCACATACACAATTGCATTACAACCAGTGCGATCTCGTAAGTCACGCATCACATCGTCAAGGTAATCGCGGTGACGAACCTGCACACCTTCAGCAACGGCACTTGATGGGTATTGATCGGGCTCGTCGGTGACCAGATAAATGGGCCACACACCTTCAGCCTTAAGTTGATGTGTAATTTGGGTTGGCGTTAAACCACCGTCGATGGATTGTCCGCCAGTCATGGCCACAGCGTCGTTGTACAACACTTTATAGGTTAAGTTGGCCCCAGAACTAACGGCTGCGCGAATAGCAAGATAACCCGAATGGTAGTAAGTGCCATCCCCAATGTTAACAAAGCGATGCTTGTCATCTACATAATGCGATAAAGATGTCCAAGGTACACCTTCAGCCCCCATATGGGTAAATGTTTCAGTGTCACGGTCCATCCACAACACCATAAAGTGACAACCTATTCCGGCCAGGGCTTTTGAACCTGATGGAACGCGAGTGGATGTATTGTGTGGACACCCAGAACAGAACCACGGCTTACGTTCAGTGGGGGTAGTGTGTAATAACTGTTGTTGCGTGTGATTATTAAGTTCGCGAAGCCGTTCCTGCAAGCGAGTTTTAATGGATGCCTCTATATCCATATTAATTAGGCGTTCAGCGATGGCGCGCATACAAACAGACACCGATAAAGTGGCGGCTGTGGGCAAATAATCATTGCCGTGTTCATCTTGCTTGCCAATGATGCGTGAACGATGCTGCTGGTAATACAACACCGTTTTAAGTTGCTGTTCGATAATCTCACGGCGCTCTTCCAGTACCAGAATTTCTTCCAGACCATCTGCGAATGCTTTAACACCTTGTGGCTCTAATGGCCATGGCATACGCACTTTGTATAAGTGCAAACCAAGTTCGTTACTGACTGACTCATCCAGACCCAGTTGTTGCAGCGCTTGTCGAGCATCTTCATACGCTTTGCCCGACGCAACAATACCAAAACGTTTTAGCGCGGGCTTACGCACCCATTGATCAATATTGTTGGCACGTGCAAAAGCCAATACGGCCTTCTCTTTGTGTTCGTGTAAGCGCACGTCCTGATCAGCAAAGGCATCCGGCCACCGGATATTCAGACGACCGTCGGGCAGTTGATAGTCGGTTGGCAAATGGATATCCATTTTTTCGTTATCGACATTCACAACCGCGCTGGTTTCTACTGTGTCGGCAATGACCTTAAACCCAACCCAGCATCCGCTGTAACGGGACAAAGCAACACCAAGTAAACCCAGTTCTACAAACTCATGAATTGAGGATGGATACAGCATCGGCATACGAGCAGAAATAAAAGCATGGTCTGATTGATGTTGCACTGTGGATGATTTGGCTGAGTGATCATCGCCCGCCAGACACAACACCCCGCCAAATTCTGAAGAACCCGCCGCGTTGGCGTGCCTGAACACATCACCACTACGATCAACACCGGGACCCTTGCCGTACCAAATGCCAAACACGCCCTGCTTGTTAGCGTATTCATTTAACGGCACTTGCTGTGTGCCCCAAATAGCGGTTGCTGCTAAATCTTCGTTAACACCGGGTTTAAATGTTATGTCGTGGGTTTGAAGATGAGATTGTGCCTGCAGAAGTTGTTGATCGTAGGTACCTAAAGGTGAGCCGCGATAACCTGTAATATAAACTGCGGTATCAAGGCCATTGATTCTGTCACGGCGCATTTGCACCATGGGTAACCGAATCAGCGCCTGAGTACCGCTCATAAACACATTGCCGTTGGTGGCAGTGTATTTATCTTCTAAACTTTGCTCGATTCCCATATTGCAGGCCTTGAATGGCTAAACCTTTGAAATAACCGACACTTTGATCAATTAAACCGATCAATTAAACCGTCAATCAACGTCAGACTGTAACAAGCTATTTGCGTCCGAAAAACTGCACCTATACAATAAAGACGACTAAACTTTAACAGTACCAAATACTTAGCTGCCGTGCTCATGAAAATCAATCCGCTACCCGACTTGGATCTCAGCCTGTCTCCGCAAGTCATACCCTTGTTTGACGAGACAACCAACACAGCCACCTACATTGTCAAAGATCCTGCGTCAAACGCTTGCGCGATTATAGACAGTGTTCTTGACATAGACTACGCAGCCGGCAAGCTCGAGTACCACAATGCCAGAGCACTCATTGAAAAAGTGCGCGAACTTAGCTTAACAGTTGAGTGGATAATAGAAACACACGTACACGCAGATCATTTGTCAGCAGCGCCTTTTCTGCAGCAAGAACTCGGCGGCAAACTGGGTATTTGCGATCAGATAACGCAGGTACAAGAAACCTTTGGAAAAATATTTAATGAAGGTACCGAGTTCCAGCGCGATGGTTCGCAGTTCGATCAATTATTCGCCGATGGCGACACGTACACCATCGGCTCATTAACGGCAACAGTGCTGCACACGCCAGGTCATACACCAGCCTGCACCACCCATGTTATCGGCGATGCCGTATTTGTGGGTGACACTTTTTTCATGCCTGATGGTGGCACAGGCCGAGCGGATTTTCCAGGTGGTGACGCCAGAACTTTATACCAATCAATGCAACGTGTTTTAAGCTTACCCGACGAGGTTCGCGTTTTCGTTTGTCACGACTACGGCCCCAACGGCCGCGAATTTGAATGGGAGACAACCATTGGCAAGCAACGCCAAAACGTGCATTTGCAACAATGCCAAAGCGAAGAAGAATACGTCGCTATGCGAGAGACTCGCGATGCCACACTCTCAACGCCCAAGCTTATTATTCCTTCTTTGCAGGTTAATATGCGTGCCGGTCACTTACCCGAAGACGATCAAGGTAATATTATGCTGAAGGTACCGTTAAATCGTCTGACCGATAATTGATAACGTCGACTTTATATAGACGGTCTTGGGTTGTGCTATCTATGCTTATATAAAAGCAAACTTAAGCTCGATTGCGAGGAACAACCTCATACCCTGCTTCTTCGGGTTCGTCGTCAACGATGTCGGCCGGAAAACCATCAGCAAGAATAGACAGCCCAGTTGCTTCCTCTAAACGCTTAATAATATTGGGCGACCATTCACGTGGACCAAAACGTTCCTCACCGTCGCGCATAATCTCAATAAGCACAGGGCTGATGTCCAATGGCACATTAGCTCGGTCGGCCACTTGCTGGAACAGACCAATATCTTTTCTAACCAAATCAATAGTGAAGTTGATATCCCGCGAACCGTTTAAGATAACCTGGCTTTCTGTTTCGTGAACAAACGAATTGCCAGATGAAATCCGTATGGCTTCATACGTGGTTGCCAAATCGAGACCCGCTCCTTTCATGGTGGTTAAGGCTTCACATAGCGTCAGCAAATTTGCTGTCGCCAAATAGTTTGTCATTACCTTTAACACTGACGCGCTACCAAGCTCGCCTGTGTGCAATACACGTCTGCCTAAAACCGTTAGCACCGGCAACATGCGATCAAAAACAGAGCGCTCGCAACCAGCAAAAATGGCAATGTTGCCAGTGGCAGCCCGATGACAACCACCCGATACCGGACAATCCACAGCCGCCGCCCCTTTAGCTTGTACCAGCTTGCCCAGGCGCAACACTTCAGCTTCGTCGGTGGTGCTCATCTCAGCCCATATTTTGCCTTCCGACAAACCCGCTAACAAACCATCGTCAGCTTCCAATACGGCTGCACTGGCAGCGGGTGAAGGTAAACAGGTAATTAAAAGCTCGCATTCTTCTGCCATTGCTTTTGGCGACTCACCCCATTCAGCGCCATCATCAAGAAACGGTTGCGCAACAGATTTGTCTAAATCACGAACGCTTAAGGCAATGTTGTTGCGCAGCAAACTGCCGGCCAATTTACCGCCAACATTGCCCAAGCCAATAAATCCAACTTTCATGTGTCTTTCCTGCAGTGTTCAATTATTCAGCGCTACGACGGTAGCACCTTCGTTAATATTAATTCAAAGATTCAACCAGAGCGATAAACTGTTGTATGGCAATTGCTCGTTCGCCGCTATTGTCAATGGTCGCGACATCATCACCGGTTAGTGGCTCGATATTTTTATTGCGTTCCAGCCGTTTGGCAATTTGAGACGCGGTTTCACGACGCCGATTTTCCAGGCGTTGCGATAACACCTTTGCTGACGCCGTAATATGAACAACAGTCAGTTGGGCTGGGAATTTGATTCGAATATTCGCAATAGCAGCACGGCTGCCATTGGCAATCATGACCTGACCATCGTTTATATCCTGCTGTATGCCAGCAGGTAAACCATAGTACAAGCCATTGGCTTGCCACCAAACAGCAAATTCACCCGCGTCTTGTTTTTGTAAAAATTCAGTCTCGCTAACGCTGTCATGTACTTCATTGGCAGGGTCACACGCACGCGTAATAACACGCCGAACAAATCTGACACGGGAATTCAGGTGGAAATGTTTTTGGGCCGCTTTTAGTATGCTGTCTTTGCCGGCGCCACTGGGGCCAACCACAACAATCAGGCGACCCTTGCTTGTATTGCTCATCTGCTAAAGCCTAGCAGATTTAAACCTCAGGGCATCGTTGATGCCGTTTGATAGCGCCTGTAGCGCGCTTTACGCCGCCGCCCTGTCGGAATCTGTCGCTAGCTGCTCTATCATTTGCTGGGTAACCAGCACAATACCGTTGTCAGACACGTGGAAACGCTGCGCGTCCAGTTCAAGATCGTAACCAATGCTCAAGCCTGCAGGTACCTCGCAGTACCGATCCAGCACCACTCGTTTGAGTTTGCAGTTAACACCGATTACGCAATCGGGCAGTAACACTGATTCATCTATTTCAGTTTGCTCGTTCGCGACAACATTGTTGCAAACAACCGAGTTCTTGATACTGGCGCCAGAAATAATGCACCCATCACAGATCATTGAATTGAGCGCAGCACCGCATCGATCTTCTGCATCAAAAACAAATTTAGCCGGTGGTGCCTGCGTGGCAAACGTTCTTATAGGCCAATCGGTGTCATACAAATTTAACGGCGGCACAACCCCAATTAATTCAAGATTAGCTTGCCAGAAAGCATCCAGTGTCCCTACATCACGCCAGTAAGCCGGTTCATCTTTGACTTCGTCACGAAACGCATAAGACATGACTTTTCGCTTACCGATTAAGGATGGGATAACGTCTTTACCAAAATCGTCACCCGAACCCTTACCCTCGTGCCCGTTAATGAGTTCCTGGTATAAAAACTTGGCGTTAAAAACATACACACCCATCGAAGACAGGCATTTGCCCTCTTTGCCTGGAATAGTTTCTGGTTGATCGGGCTTTTCACTAAAGCGCAACACAGAACCATCTTCATCAACGCTTAAGACACCAAATTGTTTTGCATCTTCGCGGCTGGTTTCTATGGCGCAAATGGTCATATCGGCTTCGGTGCGAACGTGTTCTTCGAGCAAAGGACGATAATCCATTTTATAAACATGATCACCTGCCAGAACCAATACGTATTCGGCGCCATAACCACGGATGATATCCAGGTTTTGATAAATAGCATCAGCGGTACCGGTGTACCAGTTATGCTCTTTTGTGCGTTGCTGCGCGGGAAGCAACTGCATCATGGGTGAGCCATCAGGCGTAGTCATGCCCCAGCCTTGTTGTACGTGCTGATTTAAAGAATGCGACATGTACTGAGTGAGAATACCGACTCTGCCAATCCCTGAATTAAGGCAATTGGATAAAGCGAAATCGATCAAGCGATACTTACCACCAAACGGCACGGCTGGCTTTGCCCGCCAATCAGTTAAGCCATGCAAGCGCGACCCGCGACCACCAGCCAGCACCAACGCCAGCGTTCGGGTTGGCAGATTGTAGCTGTTCAGTCGCTGGCTCCCTCCAAAACGACTCTGGGCCTCGATGAGTGAGGAAGAATTCATTGTAATTCCTTAGTGTTCACAAGGCGGTACAACAAACCAGTCTTTCAGTCTTCCGCAACATCTGTGTTATCGGCGAATAACGCAAATAGTCCACCGAAGCCCATAGCCTGTAACAATTTGAATGAGACATGGCGCACAAAACACCTTGTTTGCCCTTCTATAAATATGATGTAGGGCATTTGTACCCATTTGAATGGGGTGGCACAAATTGCACCGGTCGTACTAACTGAATTTCATGGCTACGGCTTTTCATCACCACTTGTGAATTGACAACCGAACTTACAGCGTGTGAGACTTGAAACGCTAACATAACAACCAAAACTTGGAGACGAACGGTATGAGACCTATCCGATTTATCTGCCTTACTGCCAGTGCAATTGCACTGAGCATGGGCGCAGCAACATTCGCACAAGCACAAACGGCAGCCTGTCTGATCACCAAAACAGACACCAACCCGTTCTTTGTGAAAATGAAAGAAGGTGCAACGGCAAAAGCTGAAGAAATGGGTGTAACGCTCAAGTCTTATGCTGGCAAAGTTGATGGCGACTCTGAAAGTCAAGTTGCTGCTATTGAAACCTGCATCGCCGATGGTGCCAAGGGTATCTTAATAGCCGCATCAGACACCAAAGGTATTGTGCCAGCCGTCACTCAAGCACGTGATGCAGGCTTGTTGGTTATTGCACTTGATACCCCATTAGAGCCAATTGACTCGGCAGATGCCACGTTCGCAACAGATAATTTTAAAGCCGGCGAACTCATTGGAGCCTGGGCCGCCGCCGCCATGGGCGATGGTGCTAAAGATGCGAAAATCGCCATGCTCGATCTTGCCGTTAGCCAACCTTCTGTCGGCGTACTACGCGATCAAGGCTTTTTACAGGGCTTCGGTATCGATCTGGGCGACCCAAACAAATGGGGTGACGAAACCGACCCACGCATTGTTGGTAACGAAGTCACTGCAGGTAATGAAGAAGGTGGCCGCAAAGCCATGGAAAATCTTTTAACCAAAGATCCAGGCATTAACGTGGTGTACACCATTAACGAACCAGCTGCAGCTGGTGCATACGAAGCACTGAAGGCCGTAGGTCGCGAAGGTGATGTGCTTATTGTTTCAGTTGACGGTGGTTGCCCGGGTGTAGCAGATGTAAAGGCTGGAGTTATCGGCGCAACATCTCAACAATACCCACTGCTAATGGCATCGCTTGGCATTGAAGCTATCGCCGCTTGGGCAAAAGATGGCACCAAGCCTGAAAACACACCAGGCCTGGACTTCTTTGATACGGGTGTTAACCTTGTCACCGACCAACCTGCCGATGGCGTTGAATCTATTGACACCACCGAAGGCACGGAAAAGTGCTGGGGCTAAATCACAGCAAGTTGTAACCATTTAACGATAGCAGTAAACTTGAACGGCGCGGTAAAACGCGCCGTTTTTTAGTTGGAGAAATTAACTTGTCGACACAAGACTATGAAGCAAGCCTCAACGAGAGCGCTGATAATGTAGCCACATTCGACAACGAGCGTAACGGGGTGTTAACCTGGATTCAATCCACGCTGCACCGCAACCCTTCCCTGGTGCCCTTAATCGTTTTAGTTGCCTCAATAGCCGGGTTCGGTTTATATCTTGGTCCAAAGTTTTTCTCGCCGTTTGCACTCACATTAATACTCCAGCAAGTGGCTATTGTCGGTATTGTTGGTGCCGCACAAACACTGGTTATTTTAACTGCCGGCATTGATCTGTCCGTTGGCGCTATCATGGTGCTCTCCTCTGTTGTCATGGGGCAATTCACGTTCCGGTACGGACTACCAGCCGAGCTAGCTGTGTTGTGCGGCTTCGCTGTTGGCGCTTTGTGTGGATATATAAACGGCGTGCTGGTGGCCATTGTAAGGCTACCGCCATTTATTGTTACTTTGGGCATGTGGCAAATAGTTTTAGCATCCAACTTCTTGTACTCGGCCAATGAAACCATACGCTCACAAGACATAGCCGAAAAAGCGCAGATACTGCAATTCTTTGGCAGCAAAATTAAATACGAAGGCGCGGTGTTTACCTATGGTGTTATTGCCTTGGTTCTGTTGGTACTGCTGCTATCTTATGTACTCAATTACACAGCCTGGGGTCGCCATGTTTATGCCGTAGGCGACGACATAGAAGCCGCTGAACTCAGTGGTGTCAGAACCAAACGTATTCTTATTTCAGTCTATGTGGTTGCAGGGCTCATATGCTCGCTGGCAGGATGGGCACTTATTGGTCGTATTGGTTCCGTGTCACCCACTGCCGGTCAATTCGCCAATATAGAATCAATAACAGCCGTGGTGATCGGTGGCATTTCTTTGTTTGGCGGGCGCGGTTCCATACTTGGTATGTTGTTCGGCGCGTTAATTGTTGGGGTGTTCTCGTTGGGGCTCAGACTCATTGGTACCGACCCGCAATGGACCTACCTGCTAATTGGCTTACTCATTATATTAGCGGTGGCCGTCGATCAATGGATTAGAAAGGTGTCAACATGAACCAGACTCAGCCGGTTTTAAAAGCCCGCGGGCTAACCAAACGCTTCGGCCGAGTCGTTGCACTCGATCATGCAGACCTGGATTTGTATCCAGGCGAAGTATTGGGCCTGATTGGTGATAATGGTGCAGGCAAGTCTTCATTAATTAAAGCTATCTCAGGTGCCATGCGCGCCGACAGCGGTTCAATCTGGTTAAACGGTGAGGAAGTTCAGTTTAATTCGCCTATTCAGGCGCGCGATGCCGGCATTGAAACCGTGTATCAAAATCTGGCGCTCTCCCCGGCTCTGTCCATCACAGATAATTTATTTTTAGGGCGTGAACTTCGCAAGTCAGGCTTACTGGGCAAACACTTGCGCATGCTTGATCGAAAAGAAATGGAAAAACAGGCACGGGCCAAGTTATCAGAGTTAGGCTTGCTCACCATACAAAATATATCGCAGTCGGTCGAAACGTTGTCTGGTGGGCAACGTCAAGGTGTTGCTGTTGCCCGCGCGGCCGCGTTTGGTTCAAAAGTTATTATTATGGATGAGCCAACAGCGGCGTTGGGTGTAAAAGAGTCACGCAGAGTACTCGAACTTATTCAGGATGTACGCGAACGCGGCATTCCCATTATTTTAATCTCACACAACATGCCACATGTATTCGAAGTATCGAATCGCATCCACATTCACCGCCTCGGTAAGCGCTTGTGCGTCATTGACCCAAAAGAACATTCGATGTCGGATGCGGTGGCTTTTATGACAGGTGCGAAAACACCGGACGAACTTGTCCAGGCAGAATCGGCTTAAGTCGGTAACTACTATTCAATACATAACACTAAACTAAAATAATACTAACTTGGAGAAAAGCGCATGGCCGTTCAAGCCAAACCAGACAGAATTCGTTTAGGCATGGTCGGTGGCGGTCGGGACGCGTTTATTGGCGGTGTGCATCGCATTGCATCACGTATTGATGATCATTATCAGCTGGTGGCAGGCGCATTCTCATCCACAATAGAAAAATCCAAACTCAGTGGGCTTGACCTTGGTATCGATGAAGATCGAAGCTATGGCAGCTTTAAGGAAATGGCCATTCGTGAAGCCCGATTAAAGAACGGCATTGAAGCCGTTAGTATTGTTACGCCAAATCACTTGCATTTCTCTGTTGCAAAAGAATTCCTGAAACGCGGTATTCACGTTATTTGCGATAAACCCTTAACGTCTACGGCAAGCGATGCCAAAAAATTCGTGAACCTGGTTAACGACTCTGACGCATTGTTCATGTTAACGCACAACTACACAGCCTACCCTATGATTCGCCAGGCACGCGAGATGGTTGCAGCTGGCAAGCTTGGTGATATGCGTGTGGTACAAGTGGAGTATGCACAAGACTGGTTATCCACCGAACTTGAAGCCACCGATCAAAAGCAAGCCAGCTGGCGAGTTGACCCCGAGCGCTCTGGCGCTGGTGGCTGCATAGGCGATATCGGTACTCACGCTTTTAATCTGGCAGGCTTTGTCACTGGGCTTAAAGCCGAATCTTTGTGCGCCGATTTACACACCTTTGTTGAAGGCAGGCAACTAGACGATAATGTACACATTATGCTGCGCTACGAAGGCGGTGCAAAAGGCATGCTGTGGTCCAGCCAGGTAGCGCCAGGCAATGAAAACGGATTACGTTTGCGAGTGTATGGCTCACAAGGTGGCATTAGCTGGGCGCAGGAAGAACCAAACAAGCTTTGGTACTCACCACTTGGCGAGCCAACACAATTAATGACTCGTGCCGGACCGGGTGCAACTGATGCCGCTAACGATGTCTCACGCATACCGGCTGGTCACCCAGAAGGTTATCTGGAAGGCTTTGCCACACTGTACAAAGAAACCGCCGAAGCCATATACGCCGCACGCGATGGCAAATCAATCGACACACTCTGCCCCGGCATTAAAGAAGGCGCTGAAGGTATTGCGTTTATCAGCGCCGCTGTAAGCTCGAACAAGAAGAACGGTAATTGGATAAAGCTTGGTTAGCGGCTTATAGCCGGTAGTACGTAAACCCGATGGTTGGTGCGCAAATTTCGCTTGAACGTTCTGGGTCTTCGTTTCTGGGTAAGTACTGACATATTGCGCCTAAAGCCAATTCAATATGTGACTTAATCAAAATAGAAAAGGTTAAGTCAGCATGGATGTTGGCTGAGCCGTCATCCGGATTGTCAAAACCAAACCCTTCATCGAAGTCGAAATACCCACCATCATCTTCGGGGCTAAACTCGTAGTCCAAATCAGCGTACCTGAGGCTGGCAGTGGTACGAAACCTTGGACTCCATTGGTTACTGGCGATAAGCCCTGTGTAAAAACCATTGGATTTTTGAACGTCGGTGTAAATAAAAACACCGCCGTTGGCCGCCAAAGAAAAACCCTCGGGATTATTGATAAAGCTGTAGCGCCCCCAAGCCGTGCCCAGTATCGCTTGCTCCAAATCCAAGCCAATATCAAATTGCTCATTGACGCCGTATATGACGCTGACAGAGGTCGTGGGTAAAAAATTGTTTTGTATTAAGACTTTGCCTTTGCCAACCGACGCCGCATCCACTCTGGGAGTTAGCGGGGCCAACGAACAAGACGTTATAAAGACAGTCAAAAATACCAACGCAACAAAAGCATGCCATTGCCTGATCATTGTTTACCTCCAAGCGCCACGGTCAGTAAATCAGCACTGGAGATGGTTGTGGCAGCTTCATTGTTCAGTGTATTAAGATCTACATAATGGACGTCGGGTAAATCGTAAATTGCCCCGGTAAACGGGTCTATAACCAAAAAACCAAATACGCCGGGGTACAAAATCAGCAAGTTGCCAAAATAGAACGGCGATAACGTTGCATTAAGTGGTGTGGTCTGGGGTGACAAACCAGCAGATTCAAACCGCACAACGTACTGCGCTCGTTGAAAAACGGCTTTGGAATTACGCAATGACACGTCTGCAGGCGTGGTACCCGAATGAATCACCTCACCATTGTGGTCTTCGATGACAAATTGCGCGTTCTGCGGATTGCTGTCGATGGTCACCGAGGTAATGGGCGAATTCATGAAGCTGGCACACCCCACCGACATCAGTAAGCCCGCCCCCATAGTCGCCATGCGTAAGCACTCGATTACTCGATTTATCATCTACCGTTCCCTTGTGTTCGACAACCTGAATAAGGCGCGTTCGACAGCCGTACCACCAAGTATAGAAGCAATCAATCAGAAGAATAACGAGACACACCCCTGAGCTACACACTGATACAAGGGGTCAAACTCACGCAGGGATAGGATTCGAACGGGGCCGCCGGCGGTATACGACCAGGTCGTAGGTTCCGGCGGTACACTTAAAAAGGGTAATTTAGTGAGGGTACAAAGATGATGTTGGTAGCGGGGGTAGGATTCGAACCTACGACCTTCGGGTTATGAGC
The DNA here is from genome assembly GCA_938035525.1 of uncultured Granulosicoccaceae bacterium. Lineage (GTDB taxonomy): Bacteria > Pseudomonadota > Gammaproteobacteria > Granulosicoccales > Granulosicoccaceae > Granulosicoccus. The sequence continues at coordinate 57,491 of CALHOI010000056.1, read as the reverse complement.
CCGACGAGCTGCCAGACTGCTCCACCCCGCACCTGAGTCGGAGGATTATAGGGGAGTTATTCGTTTGATACAAGCCCCTTTTACTTATTTGGTGCAGTTAATTTGATGCCGCAATCAACCGAATGCGGCAACACAGGCACCCATAATGAGCCCAGGCACGACACCAAACACAACCAGCGCCAATCCATTAACGGCCAGACCTGCCGAAACATCGGAGGCCGCGTTAATTTCGGCTTTAACAATAGGCTCATCAAAAAACATCAGCTTGATGATGCGCAAATAATAAAACGCACCGATAACCGACATAAACACGCCAACAATGGCCAGCCACATGTACCCACCACCTATGGCTGCCTTGAGCACCGATAGCTTGGCGTAGAAACCAACCAGAGGCGGCACGCCAGCCAGAGAGATCATGGCAAGCATCATGACCGCAGCGAGCAACACATTACGTTTACCCAGTCCTGCCAGGTCGTTCAGGTTGACCGCTTCGTAGCCGTCACGTGACAAGGCCAGTAAAACACCAAAGGCTGCCAGCGTGGTAAACGCATAAACAATGGCATAAAACATAGCAGCGCTATACCCTTCGGCGCTGGCACCCACAATGCCCATCAGCAAAAAGCCAACGTGCGAAATGGTACTGTAAGCCAGCATGCGCTTGATGTTGGTTTGCGCTATGGCAACCAGATTGCCCACTATCATGGACAGTGCTGCCAGTATTGAAAGCATTTGCTGCCAATCAGCGTGCAGTACCGGTAAGCCATCAACCAGTAAGCGAATTAACATCGCAAACGCGGCGATCTTTGGTGCCGTTGAAATAAACAGGGTTACCGACGTTGGTGCACCGTCATAGACATCGGGCACCCACATATGAAATGGCACAGCACCAAATTTAAACGCCAGCCCCACTACCACAAACACCAGCCCGAAACGCGCACCCACACTGCGTTCGCTACCACCAACCAGCACATCGTTAACCACGGCCAGATTAAGCGACCCAGTAGCGCCATAAATCATGGAGATACCGTACAACAACATGCCCGATGCCAGTGCGCCCAGCACAAAGTACTTCATGGCGGCTTCTGATGCTGCCGCGTTATTGCGATACAAGGCGACCATGGCGTACAACGACAGGGCGAGTAGTTCGAGCCCCAGGTATATGGTGAGCATGTTGGTTGCAGACACCATGATCATCATGCCTGCGGTACCAAACAAGCCCAGCGTGTAGTATTCGCCACGGGCAATTTGACGTTCGCTCAAGTAGTCGCGTGAGTACAGAAAACCACCAAACACAATAGCGAGTATCCAGCTTTTTAAACTCGCACTCATTGCGTCAATACTGTAAGCACCTGAAAAGGCTGAGGCTGGCGCATCACCGATTTGCGACGTCGACATGATTAGCGTTACCACCAATGCTGCCTGAGCCATCCAGTAGTTAAGTTGACGTTGTTCTGGTTTCAGAAACAGGCCTACTACCAACACCACACACGTGGCTGTGAGTAAGAAAATTTCTGGCGTAGCAATACGTAGATTATCCATGTTGCGCGCCTAATACTTTGAAATTGAAATGTGTTGCACCAGGTTCTCCACCGATGCATGCATGACGCTGGCAATGATATTGGGGAATACCCCTAGCAACAGAACAAACACCGCCAAAATGGCCAGCATCCAGAACTCACGACGATTAATGTCGGTAAGCGCTGCGACTTTATCATTGGCAATCTCGCCCAGAATGACTCGCTTAACCATCCACAGGGTATAAGCCGCACCCAGTATCAGCGTTAATGCAGCCAGAAATGCTATCCAGAAGTTGGTTTTAAAGCTGGCCAATATCACCATGAATTCGCCAACAAAACCCGACGTGCCAGGCAAACCTGCGTTAGCCATGGAAAAGAAAATCATGAACGCACCAAAGTACGGCATGGTGTTGATCACACCGCCGTAGTCGGCGATTTCGCGGCTGTGAACACGATCGTACATAACGCCAACGCACAGGAACATGGCCGCCGAAATAAAGCCGTGCGAAATCATTTGCATGATCGCACCTTCAATACCCAGTTCAACCCCTGCCGTATCACCTTTACCAATTAAAATGAAGGCGATAAAAATACCGAGCGTCACAAAGCCCATGTGCGATATCGACGAATATGCAATGAGCTTTTTCATGTCTCGCTGTGCCAGTGCAACAAAACCGATATACACCACCGCTATCAGTGAAATGGTAATCATGAAGATATCCAGCTTGGCGCTGGCATCGGGTGTTATGGGTAAGCTGAATCGTAAAAAGCCATAGCCACCCATCTTCAACATGATGGCTGCCAGTACAGCCGAGCCCGCCGTTGGCGCTTCCACGTGCGCATCGGGTAACCAGGTGTGGACCGGCCACATTGGAATTTTGACCGCGAACGCTGCAAAGAATGCCAGGAAAATCCAGAACTGCTGACGCTCACCGAGTTCTAACGTGTGCATGCCCAGGATACTGAACGTCTGTCCTTCTTTGTAAAGATAGATAAGCGCAATCAGCATGAACACCGAGCCCAGAAAGGTGTACAGGAAGAATTTTATGGTGGCATAAACGCGATTAGGTCCACCCCAGATACCGATAATCAAAAACATCGGAATAAGCGTGGCTTCAAAGAAGATGTAAAACAACACCGCATCGAGCGCAGAGAATACACCGACCATTAAGCCCGTCATGATCTGGAACGAACCCAGGTACATGGCAGGTCGGTCTTTAATGACTTCCCATGCCGATATCACCACAATCACGTTAATTAGGGTGGTCAGAATAACCAGCGGCATGGAGATACCGTCAACGCCCAACGCGTAGTAGATATCAAAGCTGGATAACCAGGACGCTTTTTCCGTGAACTGCATGGCCGCCGTGGTTTTGTCGAAACCAAAATACAGTGGCAAGCTCACCAGCAAAGTGAGCAGCGATACCACTAAGGCAAACGGTCGCGACTTCGCATTGCCCATGGCAATGATGGCCAGACCCCCAAGTATGGGAATCCAGATGGTCAAGCTGAGAATGATTGAGCTGGAATCTGTCACGGCTTCAGTCCGAATAAGTTCATGTTGATGTTGTTTGCTTGCATACTAAGTAATGGTGACGTTCACTAACTGAACAGGAACCATGTCAGCATGCCAAGCAAACCAACAATCATTGCAAACGCATAGTGATATAAGTAACCCGATTGAAAAAACCGGGCGAAGCCTGCAAACAGACCCACACCTTTTGCAGAACCATTAACCATGGCACCGTCAATGATGCCCATGTCGCCAATCTTCCATAACTTATGGCCTAGCCCTACACTGCCACCAGCAAATACTGCCTGGTTAAAGTCATCGAAACCGTATTTGTTTTCCAGAATGCGTCTGAAGAAACCCAGCTTGCTGTCGATCTTGGCAGGTATTCCCGGAGACACCAGATAAAACACCCAAGCGGTTAGGACGCCAGCTGCCGACAGGTACACAGCTGGTCCCTGGAATCCATGAACAATAAACCCAAGGCCACCATGGTATTCACCTAGCTTGGCAATAACATCGTGATCGGGCAGCACTTCTATAGCCCCTTTAAAGTAATCCCCGAACACCACACTGCTTGCTGTCATCCAACCAATGGCGATGGACGGAATCGCTAACAATATAAGTGGCCAGGTAACAACCCCAGGTGGCTCGTGCGCGTGTTCTGCTGTGTGTTTGTCCATGCGGGTTTTGCCATGAAACACCAAAAAGAACATTCTGAACGAGTAGAACGCGGTTACGAACACACCGGCCAGCACACAGAAATACGCAAACCCGGCACCGGTAATGGTTGATTTGTGCACGGCCTCAATGATGATGTCTTTTGAGAAAAAGCCTGACAAACCCGGAAAACCAATTAAGGCCAGCGAACCAATTAGCGATGTCCAGTAAGTGATGGGCATATACTTTTTGAGGCCACCCATTTTTCGTATGTCCTGCTCATGGTGCAACGCGATAATCACCGAGCCCGCTGCCAGGAACAACAAGGCTTTAAAAAACGCATGTGTCATTAAGTGAAAGATTGCAGCAGAGTATGCCGACACACCCAGCGCCACCGTCATGTATCCCAACTGCGATAACGTTGAATAGGCAACCACTCGCTTGATGTCGTTTTGAATGATGCCCATAAAGCCCATGAACAGCGCCGTGATAGACCCAATAACCAGCACAAAACTCAATGCCGCTTCAGACAATTCAAACATGGGCGACATACGTGCCACCATAAAAATACCGGCAGTTACCATGGTGGCCGCGTGTATTAATGCGGAAATAGGCGTTGGGCCTTCCATGGAATCAGGTAGCCAGACGTGCAACGGAACCTGAGCCGACTTACCCATAGCGCCAATGAACAAGCAGATGCAGATAACGGTAATGGCTTGCCATTCAACACCACCGAATATCGTCATCGTCTGTCCGGCTATTACTTCTTTGGCGGCGAACGCATCGGTATAGGACAAGCTGTTGGTGTAGTAAACGATACCGGCGATACCCAGTAGAAATCCAAAGTCACCGACACGGTTAACCAAGAAAGCTTTCATGTTGGCAAAAATGGCGGTCTCTTTTTTAAACCAGAATCCGATCAACAGGTACGACACCAAGCCCACCGCTTCCCAGCCGAAAAACAGCTGCAAAAAGTTGTTGGACATAACCAGCATCAGCATGGAAAACGTAAACAGCGAGATGTAACTAAAGAAGCGCTGATAACCTGGGTCTTCGTCCATGTAGCCAATGGTGTAGATGTGCACCATTAACGATACAAAGGTGACCACCAGCATCATTAACACAGTGAGCTTATCGACCATAAACCCGATTTCAAAGCTGATACCACCACTGACCATCCAGGTGTACAGCGTTTCATTAAAAACCGGGGCATCACCCATTACGACTTTGGTAAACGCCACACACGAGAGCAAAAAGGCAATGGCAACACCGGCAATAGTCACGCGATGAGAATTAACCCGACCCAGGCGCTTGCCAAAAAAGCCGGCGGCAATGGCTGCAAACAACGGCGCTAACGGTATTAGGGTATAGATAAATTTCATGTCCTACCCCTTCAAGTGATCTAGGTCGGCAACATTGATGGTTTGTCGATTTCTGAACAACACCACCAAGATAGCCAAACCGATTGCAGCTTCAGCTGCTGCTACGGTCAGAATAAAGAAAACAAATATTTGCCCAGCGCCATCGCCAAGAAAATGTGAGAACGCGACAAAATTTAAATTGACCGATAACAACATCAGTTCGATCGACATCAGCAGAATAATCACGTTTTTGCGATTTAAAAATATGCCAACCACACTTAAGCAAAATAGCAGCGCTGCAAGCGTTAGATAATGAGACAGTGAAATCATGTTCTGTAATTCCGGCCCTTAGCGTTTTTCAGGTGGCATTTGCACAACGCGCAAACGATCTGATTTAGTCACGGAAATTTGCTCTGACGGTGTCTGATACTTGGTGTCTGGCCGACGACGCATGGTTAAGGCAATAGCAGCAACAATGGCAACCAGCAAGATGATCGCCGCAATTTCAAACTGGAACAGGTATTCGCTGTACAGCAGTCGACCAAGCTCTTGAGTATTACTGACATCGGCCCCTGCCCGCTCTGGTGCCGGGAACTGCTCATTTTTGAAATAACGTTGCGTAATAAGGAACACCATTTCAATGAGCATGATGGCGCCAACCAACAAACCCACAGGCAAATAACTGACAAAGCCTTCGCGAAGGGGTTCAACATTGACATCCAGCATCATCACAACAAACAAAAACAACACCATGACCGCGCCGACATAAACCAGCACTAACGTGATTGCCAGGAATTCGGCTTCGAGCAACATCCAGATACCGGCGCAAGTGAAAAACGTCAGTACCAGAAACATCGCCGCATACACCGGATTGTTCACGGTGATGACCCGGGACGCGGCGAACACCAAAATAGCCGCAAACACATAAAATATAAACAGTTCAAAACTCACGGGCAGTATCCTAGCGAAACGCTGCGTCAGCGGCGCGATCAGCGGCAATCTGATCTTCGTATTTGTCACCAATGGCAAGTAACTTGTCTTTGGTCATGATTTGTTCGCCACGATTTTCAAAGTGGTATTCAAAAATGCGCGTTTCTACAATGGAATCAACCGGGCAAGCCTCTTCACAAAAACCGCAAAAAATACATTTGAATAAATCGATGTCGTAGCGTGTGGTGCGGCGCGTGTTATCTGCGCGTTGCTCTGACTCAATGGTAATCGCCAAAGCCGGACAGACGGCCTCGCATAATTTGCAAGCAATGCAGCGTTCCTCGCCGTTGGGGTAACGACGTAACGCATGCAAGCCACGAAAGCGTGCCGACTGTGGCGTTTTTTCCTCAGGGTACTGAATGGTGATACCTTTGGAAATAAAATACTTACCCGTTAAGCGCATGCCTTTGAGAAGCTCCCAAAGCGCAAACGTTTTGACGTAATCTTTAATAGAACCAGTCATCAGGACATCCCGTTAGCGCGTATTTGAAACCAAGGGCCGAGTTCGAAATAAACCGCAAAGCCAACAACCGCAATCCACACAATGGTGACTGGAATAAACACCTTCCAGCCCAGTCGCATGATTTGGTCGTAGCGATAACGCGGAAAAGTCGCGCGGAACCATAAAAATAGAAACAGGCAGAAAGCCGTTTTAATCAAAAACCAGTGAATGCCATCGCCAAAGCCATCGATTGGCGACATCCAACCACCCAGAAACATAATGGCAGTTAGCGCTGCAATCATGATCATGTTGGCGTATTCAGCCAAAAAGAATACCGCGAAGGCCATGCCGGAGTAGTCGACATGAAAGCCTGCAACAATTTCTGATTCGCCTTCAGCTACATCAAACGGTGCACGGTTGGTTTCGGCTACGCCCGAAATAAAATAGACAACGGCCAGCGGGAACAATGGAATCAGAAACCAGCTGAAAAAGCCGCCGCTTTGAGCACGAACAATATCGCCCAGATTCAAACTACCGGCCACCATCAGTACACCTATAAGCGCAAAGCCCATGGCAATTTCATAAGCCACTATTTGAGCCGCGGACCGCATGGCACCCAAAAATGCATACTTGGAGTTAGATGCCCAGCCGGCGATGATAACGCCGTAAACACCCAACGATGTCATGGCCAGTATGTAAAGCAAGCCTGCATTGACATCAGCCAAAACCCAGCCGTCGGCAAACGGCACAACGGCCCACGCTGCCAAGGCGGGTGCCAAAGATAAAATAGGCGCACCAAGAAATAAAAATTTTGACGAGTTGGTGGGGATGATGATCTCTTTGGTCATCAACTTGAACATGTCAGCAAACGGCTGACCTAAACCTTTCCAACCAACCCGGTTTGGCCCGACTCGCACCTGCATTGAACCAATGACTTTACGTTCCGCCAGCGTCAGGTATGCCACGCTGATAATCAATGGCACCAGCACCAATAAGATTTTAAGTATGGTGACTATCGTTAACAGGATTGCATCAATCATGCTTTTTGCACCTCTACTGCAGCAAACACGTCACCCAGAGCTTGGGTTTGCGGCAATCCTGTTGGCACCCACACACAACCCGAAGGTACGGTGTTATCCAAGCGCACTGGCAATTCAGCCTGACCACTGCCCTGCTTCACTTTAACCGTGTCACCATCACTCAGTTTTAAGCGATCTAATTCGCTTTGCGCCATGGAGGCAAACGCCTGCTTGCCATCGGCCGACTTTTGCAGCGGCATGGAGCGACGCACCAACGGGTCGGTGGCGTAGATGGGTGTTTCACCTGCTCTTACCAGCGCATCACTTAAGTGACCGACGTAGCTGACGCCTTTCATATCAGTGACGTTATTCAGTTGCACCGAGCTGCATTGCTGCTGCACTTCGCGGGTCAGCGATTCTGGGCTTTCGTATTCAAAACCTGACAGTGATTGACCTTCTGCCAATACACGCATGATTTTCCAGACTGGTCTGGCATCACCCGGTGGCAAAGACACGCCTTTAGCGGTTTGCCAGTTACCCGTGGCATTAACGTAGGTGCCATAGCTTTCAGGAAAAGTGGCCATAGGCAAAACAACATCGGCATGCGCGCGTAACGAATCGCTTAAAAAAGCACTGATGCTAAGCACACCTTCGGATTTAGCTAACGTGCTGACTGCCTGTGCCGGATTGGCTGCATCAAATTCAAGCTCAATACCAACGAGTAAAAAGTGCTTGCAGCCTTTTTCCAACATGTCTCGAGCGTGCATACCGGTTTGGCTTGCATCGCTTCCACCCGCCAAACGATGCGGCAGCACACCAGCCAACCAGGCGCCGGCCGTGTTGCCACGTTCTGGCAACATGGAAAACGTGGCGCCCGTTGCAACCGATAATTGCCCGGCCAAATATTGCAGTTGTGCAAAGGCTGGGTGCTGCACAGCAATATTGCCTAGCATGACCGCTGTTCGCTCACCGTCTTTTAACGCATCGGCAATGCGCTGGTGCTGTTCGTTAACATCAAACTTGGGTGCGTTGTCCAAGCCACTCAGTTTTGCACCCGCAGCGGTTGCCACACAACCCAGTTCATTAACCAGGAGGTCGTAACGTGCGGTGATTAATTCCTGCGCATCAAAATGTAAAGCGAAGGTTTTAGGATTTATAAAGCTGATTTTGCCGCCCGTCAACGCTGACTTTCTTAAACGCAAGGCTGCTATCGGTTGGTCTTTACGAATGTTGGAACCAACCAGTAATGCGGCATCAAGGGTTTCAAGCTCAGATAGCTCCATTCCCAACCAAGGCATGACCGGGCTGTGCTCCTGGGCGGTGAAATCGGTTTGCCCAACACGATGATCAATGTTGTTAGAGCCCAGTGCTCGCGCTAATTTTTGCGTGGCAAATAATTCTTCGACCGGCAATGACGCAGATGCCAGGACACCCAAGTCTTTACCGCCAGCTTGCAGTATTTCAGCGGCCTTATCTAAAGCACTGGACCAATCTGATTCGACCAGCTCGCCATTCACACGCACCATGGGTTTGGTCACGCGATCGCTGCTGGTCAGGCCCTGATAACTAAAACGATCACGATCAGATATCCAGACCTCGTTAACCGCTTCGTTGTCACGAGGAATAACGCGGTTTACCTTATTGCCATCAACGTGCACAAACAAGTTAGAACCCACGCTGTCGTGAGGTGCTATGGCGGGTGCCTGATTAAGCTCCCATGATCGTGCGGTGTAGCGCGATGGCCGCGCCGTGAGTGCACCCACCGGACAAATATCAATAACGTTACCGGACACTTCAGACACAACTGATTTTTCGATGTAGGTGCCGATGCGTACTTGCTCGCCACGTCCGGTTGCGCCCAACTCGCGGATGCCAGCGATCTCTTCACCGAACCGAACGCAACGTGTGCAATGGATACAACGCGTCATTTCGGTTGCGATAAGTGGACCGATGTACTTGTCCATGACCACGCGCTTACCTTCTGTGTATTGCGATGCGCTGCCGCCATAACCCATGGCAACGTCCTGCAATTCGCACTCACCACCCTGATCACAGATGGGGCAATCCAATGGGTGATTGATGAGTAAAAATTCCATGGTGCCTTGCTGTGCTTCGCGAGCCAGCTTGGATTTGGTCTTAACGACCATGTCTGGCATAACGGGCGTTGCACAGGCTGGCAGTGGCTTTGGCGCTTTTTCCACTTCCACCAAACACATGCGGCAGTTAGCCGCGACCGAGAGTTTTTTGTGATAGCAGAATCGCGGCACATCTATGCCGGCAGCATCTGTTACCTCAATTAGCATCTGGCCACGTTTCGCGGTTAGCGGTTGGCCATCAACGGTTATCGATATATCGTCGTCGCTCATAGTGTCTATAAGTCTTAAGCTACGGCACCAAGCTTTTCACCAACCAGGCTTCGCTTGTGCTCAATGTAGTATTCAAATTCGTGGCGATAGTGCTTTACAAAACTCTGCACTGGCATGGCGGCCGCATCACCCAGAGCACAAATAGTGCGCCCCGCGATTTTGCCCGCAACGTCTTCAAGCTTGTCGATGTCTTCAGGCAAACCCTGCCCTTCAACAATGCGAGTCAGCATGCGATACAACCAGCCTGTGCCTTCACGACACGGTGTGCATTGTCCGCAGCTTTCTGAGAAATAAAATCGTGATAGTCGACGCAGCGCTTGCACCATGTCGGTGGTTTCATTCATAACAATGACGGCGCCCGAACCCAACATGGAACCCACGGCACCTATTGAGTCGTAGTCCATGTTGGTTTGCATCATTTGATCGCCGGGGACAACCGGAACTGATGAGCCGCCCGGGATTACCGCCTTTAACGCAATGCCGTCTTTCAAGCCACCAGCCAGCTCAAGCAGATCGCTAAACGGCGTACCCAGGTTAATTTCAAAGTTACCTGGCTTTGCAACGTGACCCGACACTGAAAAACATTTTTGCCCACCGGCCTTCTCAATACCCATGTCAGCAAACCATTTAGGGCCGTTACGCAATATGGCCGGAACCGATGCAACTGATTCGGTATTGTTGATGGTGGTTGGCTTGCCATACAAACCATAGCCTGCCGGAAAGGGTGGTTTAAATCGAGGTTGACCTTTTTTGCCCTCAAGTGATTCGAGCAAAGCGGTTTCTTCACCGCATATATACGCACCGGCACCCAAGGTACCGATAACCTCGATATTGATACCACTGCCTTTTATGTCTTTACCAACCCAGCCTTCGGCATAGGATTTTTTTAACGCGTCCTGAAAACGTGTGTAAACCTCGTCCATGAATTCGCCACGCATATAGTTGTATCCAACACTGGCGCGAATGGCGTAGCAACCAATGACCATACCTTCAACCAAGGCGTAAGGATTAAACCGGATTAAGTCGCGGTCTTTGCAGGTACCGGGTTCGGATTCGTCAGAGTTAACAACAAAATAGCTCTGCGGACTTTCTTTGGGCATAAAGCTCCATTTAAGGCCAGTAGGAAAACCAGCACCGCCTCTGCCACGAAGCCCTGACTCTTTAACAATGTCAACCACATCATCTGGAGAGAGTTTTTCATCAACGATTTTTTGAATGGCCTTAAAGCCGCCAATTTTCAAATAATTTTCGTATGTCCACGGCTCGTCAAACTGCAAGGTCGTGTAACAAACTTGATTCTGTGGAGGAACACTCATGCTTTAATAGCCCTTACGTTGTTCATTTAGTCCAGCGCTGCCTGATCCAATGTTAACTAGTCGAGTGAGTCGAGAATCTCGTCAACCTTTTCGGTGGTGAGATTAGTGTGATAAACGTGATCGACTTGCATCATTGGTCCGCCAGAACATGCAGCCAGACATTCTTCTTCAACTTTTAAATAGATACGACCATCAGGAGTGCTCTCCCCCAGCTTGATACCGCATTTTTTTTCAACGTGATCAACAATGGCGTCAGACCCCATCAACATACAACTGATGTTGGTGCAAATCGCCACATTGTGTCGAGCAACCGGTTTAGTCTCGTACATGGAATAGAAGCTGGCTACCTCATACACAGCAATGGGGGGCATATCGAGCATAGCCGCCACTGCGTCCATAAGTTCGGTGGTTAAAAAACCTTTATTCTGATGTTGCGCCACGTGCAGGCCTGCCAACACGGCACTCTGCTTTTGATCATCCGGGAACAAAGCCATGGCCTCGTTGATTTCGTCAATCGAGTGTTGGCTTAGCACCGATGCCGGATCGGGTAAGGTCACATCTGAAGGTAACGAACTCATGCACTCACCTTTATTGTTTTGATCGTCGCTTTAATCATGAACCTGTTTAACTTTTCCAATCGAACTCAATTGTTGAATTCAGATGTCGAATTCATCGATCTATTTCGCCAAACACAATATCTTGTGTACCAATAATAGCGACCACATCCGACAACATATGCCCTCTTGCCATTTCATCGAGCGAAGCCAAATGAGCAAAACCCGGCGCACGTACTTTTAAGCGATAGGGTTTATTAGCGCCATCTGAAATGAGATAACAACCAAACTCACCCTTAGGATGTTCAACTGCTGCGTAGGCCTCGCCTGCTGGCAAACAAAAACCTTCAGTGAACAATTTAAAGTGGTGGATAAGTGCTTCCATGTCGCCCTTCATATCGGCACGACGTGGCGGTGCAATTTTATGGTCTTCGGTCAGTACGGGCCCTTTGTTGTTACGCAGCCATTCGACGCACTGTTTAATAATCCGATTGGACTGGCGCATTTCTTCAACTCGAACCAGGTAACGATCGTAGCTGTCGCCGTTGCTGCCCACCGGAATATCAAAATCCATCTTGTCGTACACTTCGTAAGGTTGCTTCTTGCGCAAATCCCACTCAATACCTGAACCACGCAACATGGCACCAGTAAAGCCTAACTGCAGTGCACGCTCTGGAGACACAACGCCAATCCCCACAGTGCGCTGCTTCCAGATGCGATTATCGGTTAGCAGGGTTTCGTACTCATCGACGTAGCCAGGAAAGCGATTGGTGAAGTCTTCGATGAAATCCAGCATGGAACCGTCACGACTGGCATTCATTTTTTCGGCGTTCGAGACACTACGCCACTTTGACGCTTCGTATTGCGGCATACGATCGGGCAGATCGCGCGCCACACCACCCGGGCGATAATAAGTTGCATGCAATCGAGCACCGGATACTGCTTCGTAGCAATCCATGAGGTCTTCGCGTTCGCGGAAGCAATACAGGAACATCGACATAGCGCCAACATCAAGGCCATGTGCGCCCAGCCACATAAGGTGATTGAGCAGTCGCGTTATTTCGTCGAACATCACTCGAATGTATTGGGCTCGCTCTGGCACTTCTATGCCTAGTAGCTTTTCAATGGCGAGAACATAGCCGTGCTCGTTACACATCATGGACACATAGTCGAGCCTGTCCATGTAACCAATGCTTTGGTTATAAGGTTTACTTTCAGCCAGTTTTTCGGTGCCACGGTGCAGCAAACCAACATGCGGGTCGGCGCGTTCAACAACCTCGCCATCCATTTCAAGCACAAGGCGCAATACGCCATGCGCAGCCGGATGCTGAGGACCAAAGTTGAGTGTGTAGTTACGAATCTCAGGCATTGTTGGCATCTTCCTCGGCTGGCACTTCGCCGCTTTCGTATCGAGAGTCTTCGCGTATAACACGCGGCACCAGCACGCGGGGCTCTATGGTTACCGGCTCGTACACCACACGTTTTTTGACCGGGTCGTAGCGCATTTCAACGTTACCCACCAGAGGAAAGTCTTTGCGAAACGGATGACCGGTGAATCCGTAATCGGTTAACAAACGGCGTAAATCGTTGTGGCCATCGAACAGGATGCCGAACAAATCAAACGCTTCGCGTTCGAACCAATCTGCGCACGACCATATTGACGTAAGCGACGGCACCATTGGGATGTCATCGTCAGGGGCCATGCACTGCAATCGCAATCGTACATTATGATCAAGCGATAACAGGTGAGTGACTGCGGCAAAACGCGCGTGTGAAAGCTTGGGTAAATCCAACCCGGTGTTGAAGGTGAGTGAGCCAACACCCGACCCACTCACCGCTCGACTAAAGCTGGCGCTGGATTCTGTTTCGGTTGACCACTCACTTTGACCGTAGGTGGCGTAATCAACGCCGCAAAGATCAGTTAATTGCGCAAATGCACAAGCCGGGTTGTCGCGCAACTCGGTGGCGACTTCGATCAGCTTTTCTGGTGCAACAGACATACTGACAATATCGATGTCGACATGAATCGAATCGTTGTCTGGAAAAAGCGTCTGCAGTTGCTCGCACATCTGCTGTTGTCGAGAACTCATGATAAATCCTTAATGCGCAATTTAACGGCCAAATCTTTAATGTGCAATTTAATGTGCAATTTAACGTGCAATGGTGTTGGTGTTACGGATTTTATTTTGCAACTGCATGATGCCGTACAGTAAGGCTTCGGCTGTCGGCGGACAGCCCGGCACGTAAACGTCGACCGGCACAATGCGATCACAGCCTCTCACCACCGCGTAAGAGTAGTGATAGTACCCACCACCGTTGGCACATGAACCCATTGAGATAACCCACTTGGGATCTGGCATTTGATCGTATACCTTGCGCAACGCTGGCGCCATTTTGTTAACCAGGGTGCCGGCCACGATCATGACATCTGATTGTCTCGGGCTGGGTCGGAAAATAACGCCAAAACGATCAAGGTCGTATCGAGCTGCACCGGCGTGCATCATTTCCACTGCGCAACAAGCCAGACCAAATGTCATGGGCCACATGGAACCGGTTCGGGCCCAGTTAATTAGCTTGTCGGCAGAGGTAGTGACAAACCCCTCTTCCAGAACGCCTTCTATTCCCACTCAAGAGCCCCTTTTTTCCATTCGTAAATAAAGCCAATAACCAAAATAAACAGGAACAAGGCCATGGCCGCAAACGCCTCTCCAGAGATACTGTCGAGGACAACGGCCCAAGGCACCAGAAAGGCGATTTCCAGATCAAAGATGATGAACAGAATGGCAACCAAATAGTACCGCACGTCGAATTTCATTCGTGCATCTTCGAAAGCTTCGAAGCCGCACTCGTACGGTGAATTTTTCTGTTGATCAGGATTGGATGGCCCGATAAGGAACCCGGCACTGAGCAGCACAACACCAACCGTTAAGCCGATGGCTATGAACAACAACACTGGAAAATAATTAGCTAGCATGGTGGTTTCTCCGCAAAGCCGCGCCCAACCCCCAATTATCGCAGATAAAGACGTGTTTTGCTGCAAAAACGCAAAGGTTTTTTATACAACTAACCAGCTGATCAAATCCCTTCCACAGGGTCGATCAAGCAAACCGTCAAGAGCAACTTTATTACGTGAGAAGCTGGTCGACCATGGCAGTTGGATGAAAAAACAGTGCCATAGCATGGTTATAGACCAAAAAATGGTGCCGATGCCCGGACTCGAACCGGGACAGCTTTCGCTACTACCCCCTCAAGATAGCGTGTCTACCAATTCCACCACATCGGCGTGGATGACTGCACTCAAACTCATAGGAGCGCTAGTTACTCTGACTTTTCCGCTGGTGCAACGCTGGGAAGGTCGCTTTCACTGCCGCTGGACGCAGGAGCAGCATCACCACCCGGGGTAATGGCGGGCAAATCGGACTCGGCCGCTGGCGCGGATTGCGCGCTCGGCAAATCGGTCACACTGGCGATACCGCCCTCTCGGTGCGCAGCCATGTAGAACAAAGTCATGCTGGTCAGGAAAAACAGAAACGCCATTACCGTAGTAATTCGGGTTAGAAATGAGGCTGAACCTCGCGCACCAAACACTGTAGACGATGCACCACTACCAAATGCAGCACCGGCTTCTGCGCCTTTTCCGTGCTGTATGAGCACAAGGCCTATTACACCGATGGCCAACGCCACATGAACTACCAAAGCTAAGGACTGCATAGTTGATCTCTAAACTTCTAACTTAAATACGGTTATAAACATCAATTAGTGATGCGCTGTTTAAACAGCTCGCTGATTGTACGTGGTATTGACGCGTCGTGCGCCTAGACGGCCGCCGCACAAATACCCAAAAACGATTCAGCCTTTAAAGCCGCACCGCCAATTAATCCACCATCAATATCGGGCTGCATGAATAACTCTTGTGCATTGTCGGGTTTGACACTACCGCCGTACAAAATGCGCACCTGCTGAGCCACTCCAGCATCGAGAACGGCTAACTTCTGTCTGATCATGGCATGCACTTCCTGCGCCTGCTCGCTGCTGGCAGAGCGCCCAGTGCCGATGGCCCAAACCGGCTCGTACGCGATAACACACTGAGCCATTGAGCCAATACCTAACAGGTTGACGACGGCATCCAGCTGCTCGTCCAGCACGGCCTGCAATTGCCCGGCTTCACGTTGCTCCAATGTCTCGCCAACGCAAACTATAGGCTGCATTCCAGCTTGCTGCACAGCTTGCGCTTTTTGCGCAACCAGGTCGCTGGTTTCTGCGTACATGGCGCGCCGCTCAGAATGACCAACAATAACGTACTGGGCGCCAAACGCTTTGATCATCGGTGACGACACTTCGCCGGTGTAAGCGCCTTCTTGTTCAACCGAACAATTTTGCGCACCCAACAGCACTGACGAGCCTGCGAGCACGCTCTGCACATCGGCAAGATGCACGAAAGTCGGACACACAAGCACCTCGCATGATTTACCCGCCATGCCATCAGCAATGGCTTTTGCCAGGCTGGCAACCGACTCTCTGGAGCCGTTCAGCTTCCAGTTTCCTGCTACTAATGGGGTACGCGTACTCACGCAAGAACTCTCGCCGACCAAAACCCGATAGGGTACCTGATTTCGATCTACTTAGTCCAGCTTCTCTCAAAAACGACTTTGTGGACAGAAATTGTGCCCAATTGACCCAATGAACAGAGGCGTAAACAAGATCAGCCAACTACTCATATTGAGCAATCGATTGCGGCAAAAAACGTGGTTTTTCGGCAATGTATGACCAATGTAAACTAAGGTTCGCTACTAGTAGCCCAACTATTGGGTATATTGACCCAAATGACAAAGGTATTTGCATGAAGACCCTATTCTCAATCCAGCGCAACGGGCTATTGGTAAAGCTGCTCCTGGTGCTGATGCTAACCGGTTGCGGCAGCTCAGGTGATGACCCTAATGACAGGGTCAGCACCACAGAGTCTGGACTGACTATTGGCGGCGCCGGCCCCAACCCTACAGATTCTGGCGGGGCGCTTAACCCCACTCTGCTCAATGGTCGCATTGGCATCGACTTGGGGTCCCTGACGCTCGATGACGAAAAAAGCGCGCCGATCAATTACAACTCGCGGCTGTTGCAAATATTTTTGCAGGCGTTTGATGACGAAAAAGATGTCGTTTGCATTGCCACACTGGAGATCACAACCGAAGACACCGGACCAAACCCCAGTTACATTAACTTTATTCAAAGCATCGAAGCTGGCGGCGTGGAAACCGTTTCCATCAGAGACATAGAAGGCCCAACGAATAATGTTGGCATTGAATACATCTATAGCGTCGATTTCACTGCCGAAGATGGAACCGTGGTCATATTCACGTCCATCAATAATGCGCACTATTTGAGTCCGCAGGACGTCACTTTTGGTCTTCCCGCGTTAAGCACAACTCAATGCGCAACGCTGACGGAAAAATACGGTCAGAACGAAGCACTGATGCGCGCAGTTCTGGATTCTGTTGAATACCTCAGAGGTACCGAGGGCGAAGAAAACATAATACTCGGAGCGCCACAATGAATGGCTTGATCTACTCACTCATTAGTGCCTGCGCTGTCCTCATGCTCATTGGCTGCAGCGGCTCTGCCAGCAATGATTCGGGAATGCTTATCGACCCCGACTTTTTCGTCACAGAGACAAACAATAACAATGGTGAGGACATTGATTCAAATTTGTTCAATGGTCTGCATGCCGTCGATTTGGGCACACTGGAGTTAGTCTCTGTTACACCGCTAAACTACGACTTACGATCTTCACAAGTTTTATATCAGGCGATAGACAGGGCAACCGGCGTTCAATGCGTTGGCTCAATAACCATACTGTTAAACAACGCTGGCCCAAACCCTAACTACACCGCCTTAATTGAGAACAACCTGGCGCAGGACGACAGCATCTTCACGATTTCGATAAAAGACATACCAGGACCAACACACGTTGTTGGCATTGAATATAGCTATGGCTTTACCATTAACGAAACAAGCTTTACCACGCTGATGCATGCGCATTTCTTCTACGCCGAGGACGTCATATTCGACAACCCGATGCTCTCAGTGATCGAATGCGCCTCGCAAACCAACAGCTATGGGCTGAACGAGTCACAAATCAGGTCGGTATTGGATTCTGTAGTGCACCTTCGGGGCAACGAAGGCACATCGAACTAGCCATTATGGCAACGGAATCCAGTCAATTAAAACGGGGCTGGGGCGAGTAAAACAGCGCGTGGCACCAGAAAAACTCGCGCTGTGAGCCATATTGAGCATCCGTTAGCGGCAAAACCACCGCTATTGCGGCACAGTACGGGCAAAACGTTCCGGGCCGAGCTAACATGTACGAATAACCGGGACGACTGACCCACGGAAAAAGGTAACAAGCGATGAAGGCAACATTAACAACCACCCTGCACGCGACCCTGGCCACAGCTCTGGTCAGCATGCTAAGCGCTTGCGGAAGTTCAGGTGATGATCAGAATGACTTGGTGCGACTGCCGACTAACACGACCGAAGTTGGTGGCAATTCTGGAAGTACGGATGGCGGCACAACCGATGGCACAACGGGCGGTACGGGCGGCACCGGAGACACGACAGGCGGTGACAGCACTGGTGGCACATCCACTAATACGGGCGGCGAATTGAATCCGGGTTTGTTCAACGGTCAACACACGGTCGATCTGGGCAGACTGAACATCACAGAACAAAACGACATTGACTACGATTCGCGAGTACAGCAAACGCTATACGCTGCACTGGATAACGTGACGATCGTGATTTGTGTGGCCACGTTCACCATCATGGAAGAAGATGTGGGACCTAACGCGGCTTACACCAGCTTCGTACAAGCAACAGAAGCCAACGATACGCAAACGGTTTCAATCGTGGATATCAATGGGCCAACCGACAATGTTGGCATCGAATACATTTACAGCTTTGGCACTGAAGATCTGGATTTAACGTCCGTGGTTCACGTTAATTACTTTAGCCCCGACGATGTCTCGTTTGGCTTAGCGGCATTGAGCTCAGTTGAATGCGCCTCACCGACCGACCGGTTTGGTCAGAACGAAGCACAACTGCGTGCTGTGCTTAACTCGGTTGAGTTTATTCGCGGCGGCGTGATTTAAACTATCTAAATAATTACCTAAGTACCGACGTTCGGCTGACTATCAGCCGAGCTCGTCATTAACGGTTTTAGCCACTTGCTCGCAAATGCGCTCAACATCGTTAGCCACCTGCCCTTCAACCATAACACGCACCAAAGGCTCGGTACCTGAGGGTCGAAGTAAAATTCGGCCGCTATCGCCCAGTGATTCTTCCGCTTGCTTAACAGCCGCATTGATTGCGGTGTTTTCACTGAAGTCGACTTTCTTAGTTAACGGTACATTTTTGAGTACCTGCGGATAAAGCTTCATGTCGGAGCGCAGCTTTGCCAGTGGCTCGCCACTGTTTTTGATGACCGACAGTACTTCAAGTGCTGCCACAATCGCATCACCTGTGGTGACCCGATCAAGACAAATGATATGCCCTGAGTTTTCACCGCCGAGCTGCCATTCGTGCTGTTTGAGTAATTCCATGACGTATCGATCACCAACGCCGGCGCGCGCAAACGGAATGTCCATTGAGCTTAAAGCATGCTCAAGCCCCAGGTTTGTCATAAGCGTTCCAGCGACACCACCAACCATGGTGCCCTGCTCTTGCCGGGCTTTAGCCAGTACAAATAAAATCTCGTCACCATCGACTATCTCGCCACGATGATCAACCATGATGAGTCGATCACCGTCACCATCGAGTGCAATCCCGACATCGGCTCGCTCCAGCAACACGTGTGCACGCAAGTTGTCTGGTGCTGTGGCGCCGCAATCTTTATTGATGTTAAGTCCATTGGGTTCGGCACCCACAGAAATAACATCAGCGCCCAGTTCATCAAACACACGACGGGCAATGTCGTAACCTGCGCCGTTGGCTGCATCGACAACAATCTTCATGCCGGTGAGTTTTAAGCCAGAGGGAAACGTGCTTTTGCAAAATTCGATATAACGCCCGGCCGCATCGTTTATTCTTACAGCACGACCCAGGTCGGCCGAGTCAACCGTGGTCATGTCTTCTTCCATCATGGATTCGATTTCGAGTTCAACTTCGTCTGGTAGCTTTGCACCTTCGGAAGAAAAGAATTTCAAGCCGTTGTCGTAATACGGATTGTGCGACGCACTGATGACGATGCCCGCTGCAGCTCTAAACGTACTGGTTAAATACGCTATGGCAGGTGTTGGCATGGGGCCCAACATACCGCTGTTAATTCCCGCGGAAGCCAAACCGGCTTCCAGTGCAGATTCGAACAGGTAGCCAGACACACGCGTGTCTTTACCAATCAGCACTTCGCGATTACCTTTTGAGGCCAGCACCTTACCCGCCGCCCAGCCGAGCTTAAGCACGGTTTCGGCTGTCATTGGGAATTGCCCTACGCGACCGCGAATGCCATCAGTACCAAAATATTTTCTAGACATATCTGTTCTTCATTTATTGATGATCAGGCCAAACCTGATCATGTACTTCATTTAAAGATCTAAACGCCATGTTCAACGGCGTTCAATACTTTTAAAGCCTGAGCAGTTTGCTCAACATCGTGTACCCGAATAATGCTCGCGCCGCCTAATACACAATGCATGGCGGCCGCAACACTGGCAATGATCCGATCAGCCCCTTCATCACCCAACAAACCGGCAATCATGCTTTTGCGCGACAATCCAGTTAATACAGGAGCTATATCGGCTAGTTTGCCCAAATTTCTTAGCAATTCGAGATTGTGCGACAATGTTTTGCCGAATCCGAATCCCGGGTCTATCAGCAGCTGATCTGCGCCAATACCAGCAGAGCGGCACATCTGCACTCTTTCTTTAAGAAAATCAGTCACTTCTTTCACCACATCGACATATTTCGGGTCGTTCTGCATGGTTCGTGGCTCGCCGAGCATGTGCATTAGGCATACGGGCAAGCCAAGCTCGGCTGCAGCCTGCAACGCACCGGGTTCGCTCAAAGCCCTGACATCATTCAACATCCCGGCACCTCCAGCCGCAGCGGAGCGCATTACCGACGGCTTGCTGGTATCCACAGAGACGATGACATCAAAGCGTTGGACAATGGCCTCTAGCACCGGCAAAACCCGATCGATCTCTTGCTGGTCATCAACACTTGCAGCGCCTGGGCGAGTGGATTCTCCGCCGATATCAATGATGCTGGCACCGGCGTTAAGCATGTGTTGGGCTTGCGCCAGAGCTTGATCAATACCGACAAATTTCCCGCCATCGGAAAAGGAGTCGGGTGTGACATTCAGGATGCCCATGATCTGTGCTCGATCAAGACTCAGTTGGTGAGCCCCGCATTTCAAGCTTCGACACTTCAACCTCGGTACCGCCATATCGTGACTATAGTTGCTGGGCGACATTATGCTTGTATTGACTACCCAAACAGATGACAGTAACGGCAAACAAACGCAACACATCGGTAAAAAAACCGAATGAGCAGCGTTCGTCGCGCACAAAAAAGCCGCATTGCTGCGGCTTCATTGTTTTTCGTTTATCTAGCAGCTTAACACTGCGTATACCTACCCAGTGTATGACAACCTAGTGCAAGCTTGGTGCACCATCGTCGAGTGTGTCGTCATCTTCGTCTGCGTCTTCAGCAGAGTCAGACTCGTTTGATGATGCACCGCCAGACATGGTTCCACCACCGGTTGCATTGTCACCGCCCCAATCAGCAGGCTCGCCAACTTCTTCGCGTCGCATCAAACGATCTATCTGACCACGGTCAATGGTTTCATACTTCATTAACGCATCAGCCATTTTGTGCAGAATATCGATGTTGTCTTTGAGGATGGTGGTTGCTCGCTCATAGTTGGTATCGATAATGGAACGAATGGCCTCATCGATATCGTTGATGGTTTCATCAGAGTTTAATTTCTGCTGAGTGGCGCCTGAGCTACGACCCAAAAACACTTCACCTTCAGGTTCGCTGTAAGCCAAAGGGCCGAGCTTATCGGAGTAACCCCATTGCGTTACCATATCGCGAGCCATGTTGGTGGCTTGTTGAATATCACTGGCAGCACCATTGGTGATGTTCTCCTCACCAAAGATAAGACCTTCGGCAATTCGCCCGCCATAGGCAACCGATATCCATGATTCGCATTCGAGTTTGGAACGGCTGTGTTTATCACCTTCTGGTAAAAACAAGGCCATACCCAGTGCGCGACCACGCGGGATAATGGTGACTTTGTAAACCGGCGCGTACTCAGGCAACTGATAGCCAACGATACAGTGACCGGCTTCGTGGTATGCGGTATTACGTTTTTCTTTTTCGCTCATGACCATGGACTTGCGCTCGGCACCCATGATGATTTTGTCTTTGGCTTGTTCCATGTGGGTCATGTCCACATGCTTGCAGTTTTCTCGGGCTGCAAACAACGCTGCCTCATTAACCAGATTTGCCAAATCAGCACCCGAACAACCTGGTGTACCACGCGCGAGTAAGTCTGGACGTACACCATCGGCCAACGGTACTTTTTTCATGTGTACACGAAGAATTTGTTCTCGTCCACGCACATCGGGCAGAGGTACCACCACTTGACGATCGAATCGACCAGGACGCAGCAACGCCGGGTCTAACACGTCAGGACGGTTGGTTGCAGCGATAACAATAACGCCGTCGTTACCATCAAAGCCGTCCATCTCTACTAACAACTGGTTAAGTGTTTGTTCACGTTCATCGTGACCGCCACCCAAACCAGCGCCACGGTGACGACCTACAGCATCGATCTCATCGATAAAAATGATACACGGTGAATGCTTTTTCGCTTGCTCGAACATATCGCGCACACGTGACGCACCAACACCGACAAACATCTCAACGAAGTCGGAACCCGAAATCGTGAAGAACGGCACTTTTGCCTCACCGGCGATGGCTCGGGCCAACAGTGTTTTACCCGTACCCGGAGGGCCAACCATCAAAATACCGCGTGGAATTTTGCCACCGAGCTTCTGGAATTTACCCGGTTCGCGAAGGAACTCAACCAGCTCGCCGGTTTCTTCCTTGGCTTCTTCTGCACCAGCAACATCAGCAAACGTGACTTTGACTTGGTCTTCGTTGAGCAGACGCGCCTTGCTTTTGCCGAAAGACATAGCGCCACGACCGCCGCTGCCACCCTGCATTTGGCGCATAAAGAAAATCCACAACCCGATAAGAAAAAAGAACGGGAACCAGCTGATAAAAATGTTCAGCAGGAAGCTGGGGTTTTCAGGAGGTGTGCGCTGGAAGTCAACGCCTGAACGATTCAGTTCGCCTATCAGTGAGCTGTTGTCAGTTTCAGGGCTGAACGTCGTGAAACGCTCGGAGCCGCGCATGCCAGTAATTTCAACACCGTCGAACTGCACGTTATTGACACTACCCGATTGCACGCTGCTAAGAAACTCTGAATACGGAATGGTGTTCGCCGGTTGCCGCTGACCACCGAGATTGTTGAACACCGCCATAAGAATAATCGCAATGACTACCCAGAGCAGGACGTTTTTGATGAGGTCGTTCAAATGTTTACTCCAATGAAACCTGCCAGTGCAGCGCTTCGTTTTAGGCCGTCAGCCCCGTAATGGGCGTAACGACTATGATATCAAGTTCCTTGCCACCACATAGACCTCGCGGCTGCGGGGCCGTGATGCCGCGGGCTTGCGCAATTTCACAGTTTGAAATCGGCTGCGCACATCCTTTATGTAGGCATCAAAGCCCTCTCCCTGAAACAACTTGACCGCAAAACCACCATTTTTGTTCAAAACAGTGCTGGCCATATCGAGTGCAAGCTCAGCCAGCCCCATGGCGCGGGCCTGATCGCTGGACGCTACCCCAGAAATATTGGGCGCCATGTCAGACAAAACAAGGTCTGCCCCGTGTTTTCCTATGGCAGATTCGATGTTTTCTGCCACTTCATTGTCATTGAAGTCGCCGTGCAAGAACGTTACATTTGCGACTGAATCCATCCAAAGGATGTCAGAGGCCACTACTTTGCCACGATCACCGACTTTTTCGGCAATATATTGCGTCCAACCACCCGGCGCAGCACCCAATTCGAGCACCGTGGCGCCACGGGCGATCAGGTGATCTTTTTTATCGAGCTCTATTAGTTTATAGACTGCTCTGGAACGATAACCATCTGCGGCCGCCTGTTTCACGTGCGGATCGGTTTCGTGCTCTTTGAGCCACCGGTCACTACTTTTGTTTTTGCTTCGACCCACAATTAGCTGCGGCGGTTACACTTGTCACCTTGCGGCCTACCAGTGTAGGGCCAATAAGCCCCGCGTGCCATGCCAGCGATGCATTATTTACCTAACTTTTACGCTTAAACCCCCTGAGTCGATCACCACCGTATGAAAGCTGAACTGTCGAAAAAGCAAATCAAATTTCTTAAGGCGCAAGCGCACGCCCTGAACCCGGTCGTTCGCGTCGGTCAACACGGCCTTAGCGAGGCACTGTACAAAGAACTGGAAATTGCCCTGGATCACCACGAACTGGTGAAAGTTAAAGTAGCAGCAGACGACAGAGACGCGCGCAGCGCCATGTTGCTCGACATGAGTCAGAAAACCAAATCACAGGTTGTCCAAAGCATCGGCAGCATGGTTGTGCTGTTCAGGGCAAATCCCAAAAAGCCGGTGATTGATCTGGCCGGCGCCGATGCTTAGCAAAGCACACAAAGTGTGAACCGCCACACAGAGCACTCGGTTTTTCCTGTGAAGCGTTTCTACGGTAATAACTGACAGATTCTATAAGCTGCACTGCATAAACTACACATAACAAAGTAAACTAGACATAACAAAGCCGTACCAACAGCGATGCCCTTGGCCAATTGTTAGGAGAAAACTTGTGACAACTGTAAAAACACTGATGCTCAGAACGCTACTTATCTCGCTAGCGCTCACATTGTTTGGTTGCAGTAGCAGCAGCGACGACGACGACGATGGCGCACTGGATAATTCAGCTTCGCAGGTTGGAACAAATGAAGCTAATGCCAACACCACCACCGACAACACGGTTACTGGCGACACCGGCGGCGCTGGTTCAAACGACAACATCACCAGCAATACCAATCAATCCAACATTGATGTCACCAGCTATTCAACATCCCTGATACGACTAAACTACCCTTCCGACTGGATTGTTGACACCAGCAATGACGCGCTCGATGCACAGTTTCTGTCAAGCGCGTTTGGCGGGAGTAATTGTGGGGTTGGCTCTACGTTTGCACCTGGCGGAAGTTTGTTGGAGCTAACCGAAGCGTTTGTTGATTTATTCGACGCCCAACCCATCCCAGACGTATCATTTGTTACGGTTAACGGCACCAGTATGTCGCGTGTGTCGGGTCAGATTGCAAGCGCCGGTACTGATGGCGCAGCTCAACTCGCCTACGAAGACAGCTACATCCATATACTTTTCTGTGTCGGCCTGACGCCTGAACAACTTAACGTGTTCTTTGATTCAATGGAAATTCTCTAACGGCCAATGCAATGTTTGCCGGGCGCGGCTGCGTCTGGCAACTAAGCCTCATCGGGTAGAAACACACTCACCCGTAAGCCTCCCAATCGCGATGACTGGTTAAATGTCAGCGTGCCGTTATAAGTATCAACAATATCTTTGACTATCGACAAACCCAGCCCGTGTCCCGATACCGACTCATCAAGCCTGACCCCGCGCTCAATTAAACGACTGAATTCGTCAGGCGAGCAACCCGGGCCATCATCTTCAACATCAAACAGTACCCCGTCGGCATGGCGCACATTTATCAGCACCACACTGTTACACCATTTAACGGCATTGTCGACAAGGTTTCCTATCAGTTCGAGCATATCCTGCCGATCGTAAGCCAACGATACACCTGCACCCAGCGTCCATCGCACGTCGAATGTTTTGTGTGAATACTCTTGCTCTAACAGTCCAACCAGCATGGGTAGTTCGGCGTCCAGATCAAATATTTGTCCTGCCGCACCACGCCCGGCTAGCCTTGCCCGTTTGAGCTCACTTTCAATAAGCTGGCGGATACGCTCAGCGTTTTGCTCCACTGACGCCTGGCGTTGCTCGGCAGAAAGCTCTGATGTTTCGGTGTTACGCAGCAACAAGTTAAGCGGCCCCTTTAACGAATGTGCCAGGTTGCCAACAGAATTACGCGATTGCCTAAGTCGTTGATCAAAGCGCAGCAGCAAGCGATTGAATTCTCGCACCAAAGGCAATACTTCGCTGGGTACATCTTCAGACAATGAAACAGCCTGCCCATGTTCCAGCCGATTCATGTCATTGCGAATGGCGTCGAGCTTACGCACCGAGTGACGTAAAATCACGTGTTGCACAGCCAGCAAGGCCAGCAACAACAATAAAGCGATGGCCGCGAAATACCACTGAAATATGCGAAGCCGCTCCTGGATGGGTGATATGTCTTCGGCAACAGCAATGGAAAATTCGTGACCCTTTTTGGAAAAGCCGCCAAACCAAACCAGTAAGGGCTCTTGCGCTTTACCCTCCACCGAGAGTTTGCTTTTTTGACCTGGGGCCAGTTCCGGAATAGCCAATGGCTGTTCCCACGCAGAACGGGACACAAAATCATCGCTGTCACGAAAGTGCACAAGATAATATTTGCCCGAACTTAATTTATCGTAGGCAGGATGCAAACGCTCAGTGTTGAGTCGAGGGTTGCCTATGGATACTTCAGAGTAGTCAATCGATGCAGCCAGAATATCGGCTTCTGATTCCAGACGACTATAAACAAAACTGTTGGCCAGCAACTGGCTTGCAAGGGATGCGGTCCACCAGAAAATCAACATGAGCAGAACAAGGCTGACGACCAAACCCAGTTGTAAGGAGCGCTCTAGTGAATTCACCGGGCTGATTCAATAAGGCGGTTACACATGTAGGCGGCTTCCCAGGGTTAACGGCCTAACTGGGATCGTTAAACACATAGCCCTGGCCACGCTTGGTCAAGATCATTTGATTACCAATTTTTTCCCGCAATCGCCGAACATAAACTTCGATTAGGTTACTGTCTCTGTCGGAGTCCTGATCGTAGACGTGATCTGACAAATTTGACTTGGATAAAATTTTGCCGCGATTGAGCATCATGTAGCGCAGTAAACGAAATTCGGTACCGGTCAGCTGATGCGGTTCCTGGTCGGCAACAGACACCTGCTGCGAGTCTTCGTCAAGACGCAGTGTTTTTGTTTCGATGCTGTTTGTGGGCGAACCGTGACGCCGATATATCAGCGCCCGTATACGCGCGATCAGTTCTTCAATGTGGAATGGTTTTCCCAGGTAATCATCAGCACCAGCTTTAAACCCATCGACTCGCTCATACCAGGCATCCCGCGCCGTTAGCACGATCACGGGAACGCGGTTACTGCGTTTACGCCAGGCGGCTAATATTTCCAATCCTGACTTTTGCGGTAGCCCGAGATCAAGAACAACAGCATCGTAGGGTTCGTTGTCCCCTAAAAATTCACCGTCTATGCCATTGTCAGCAACATCGACGGCGAACCCGGCTTTGGATAAGTCGGTTCGCATGTAAGCAACCAACTCTGGGTCATCTTCAATTAAGAGCAAGCGCAACTTATTAGCCTTTTTAGCTTTTAGCCTTTACCGCGCCATGGTATCGTTTTGTTGATAATCCAGCGCATGATCAAATCAAACATCAGACCGAGAAGTCCAAGGATGATAATGGTAATCCAGATGACTTCGTAATCTGATTGCTTTCGAGCAACATTCTCTACAAAGCCCACCCCCGTTGTACCAGCAAGCATTTCTGCCGCTACGAGTGTTCCCCAGCATACACCGATGGAGATACGAATACCGGTGAGTATCTCGGGCAGCGAGTTAGGCAAAATAACATTGCGCAGTATCTGCCAACGCGATGCCCCCAGTGAATGCGATGCATGAATTTTGGATAACTGCGTGCCCGTCGCACCCGTTCGTGCAGAAATAACCATGATGGCGAAGGCAACCATGAACAGCAGGAAGATCTTACCGTCATCCTGAATGCCGAATATGGTCAGAATCAACGGTGCCCACGCCAGTGGTGGCACCGGTCGGTAGAGCTCGATTAATGGGTCGAAGAAACCTTTTGCCAATCGCGACAGCCCCATCAATAGCCCCAAAGGCACACCGAAAAGGATACCGAAAAACAAACCGGTAACCACGCGCATAATAGAATCCCAGATGTGCCCTGTTGGTACCGGTACAGACACAGATGGGAAGTTACCTGTTGCCACGTTCAGTACCTTACTTTTGAGATTCTCGCCTATTGTCCCATCAGCGTCGTGGCGCGGGTAAGCACCGGGTACCAAGTCAGCAATCCAGTCAGGTACGACAAAACCAACCATTTCAGCCAACGGTTTTTGCTTGATGGAAAGCAAAGGAATATTTTTAAAACCGATATCGGGATCGGCCATGCGGGCAAACGTGCCAACGGTGTCCGACGGTTTAGGCAGCCATCGGCCAGAGCCCTGTTCACTGCAGCTGGTGTTGCCAGCAACGATTTTTCCGCCAGGCATGGCAAACGCATCGATCAGATTCAAACTGCCTTTTTGATCGAGCTGCACGTCATGAAATTTTGCCAGTGACTGCTCAACCGGTTGTAGCGCACCGGGCGGGAACACCGCGCCGTCGTCAATACGCCTTAACATCTTGTTAAGTTGTTTGCGAAAATCATCGACGACTTCAGGCTCTTTACCGATCGCCTTTAGTTCGGCTTCAAGCGCTTCAACTTCGGCCAAAAAAGCCGGGCTGGTGTTACGCACGCCAACAAAGTCGCTGGAAATTTCGGTGAGTTCGGGAGCAACCGATGCAAACAGAGCACCGCGCTCAGTAACCGGCGCGTCTGGCACTTCGGGCGATTTTTCACCCCACTTTGGTGCACCTTCTTTTGCAGCCTCTAACTCGGCCCTTTGATCAGCACTGAGTTCGCCAGCGGCAAGCTTTGCCGTGACGGCATCTATTCTTGATGCAATGCCACCAAGCGCATCGCCAATTTCAGCCGGAAAATTATCTGGCGACGCCATGCCTTTTTGTAAGGCAACCAACCGATCAAGCAACGGCAACAGTAACGCCCGCTGCTCGTCATCGAATGTATTACTGTTAGCTCGGTTTCGTAAAATGTCGAGTTGCGTGTTGTCTCGATTTAAGAGCGTGGTGCCACGCAGCAAACGCTCCTCAAATGGAAAAGAGCTGCGCAAAGGAATTAACGCACTTTCCACTTTTGCGACCTGACAAAGTTCGTTAGCGGCGTTCGGGAAAAACGCCCTGGCCGCGTCCCAGGAAAAATACAGCCAGAATAACAGCACGGTCGCCACACCCGATATAACCCAGTGATAACCACCCAGCGCCTTTTGCGGATTACCAAAAACCAGGTCAGTTACTTCGTTTTTGGCCAGGCGACGACCATAAATAATGGCCCAGATTAATGCACTGATTAAAGCGATAAACAGAGCGGCGATAAAAATGCCGCGAGGACTTTGAAATATGTCGCTCATGCGGATTTCCCCATGATTTCTTCTTCCATATTCCAGATCATGGTGAGTATTTCATCTCTGACTTCACCAAACTGATCAAGCTTTTTTACGTCACGCAAATCTTGTTGCAAGCCCATGTCGGCAAACGGCAGATTGTATTCTTTGTGCAGTCGGCCTGGGCGTGGTGCCATAACAAACAAGCGTTCGCCCAACAACAAGGCCTCTTCCACCGAGTGCGTAATGATCATGATTGTTTTGCCGGTTTCTTTCCAGATTTTGAGTACCAGCGACTGCATTTTTTCACGGGTCAACGCATCCAGAGCACCCAAAGGCTCATCCATTAAGATAACGTCAGGGTCATTGATCAGACAACGAGCCAAGGCCACGCGCTGCTGCATGCCACCAGAGAGTTGGTAAGTGGGCGTATCACCAAAGCCCTGCAGACCCACTATCTCTAACCACTCTTCTACTTTTCGGGCATTCTCGGCCTTAGGCGATTTTTTCATGCGCAAACCAAAGTCGACGTTTTCGGCCACTGTTAGCCATTCAAACAACGCTCCCTGCTGAAATACCATGCCTCGCTCTACACCGGGTCCGTCGATTTCAGCACCGTTGAGCTCGAAGCGCCCGCCAGTGGGACGTAAAAAACCGGCAATCAAATTGAGCAGTGTTGTTTTGCCACAACCCGATGGGCCTAAAACAGAAAGCAATTCTCCTTCTTTCAACGTGAAACTCACATCTTTAAGCGCATGTACCTGTTCACCCGAAGGCATTGTGAATGTCATGTCGACATGATCTGCGATTAAATCGCTCATAAAAATGCGTACTCCTGAATTTGCTTTTGTCGGCCAGTGACCGCTGATCCAACCTGCCAGCGCGCCAGTGTAGCCAGAGTCGACGACTCGCGCTATCGGAAAAGTGATGGAGACGACACAAGATCACATCGTTTGGCGGCACTTTTCCGGCATCTGCGCGGATTTAAGCCTCCGCGAAGCTTGGTTTCAAGGTGCAGTCCGCGCGCAAGCATGGGTCCATTGTAAGATTTTGGGAAGAAAGCTGGCATTTTTGTGTAGTTTCAGTAGGATAGGCATTCGAACTAGGCGTAACCCGCTTCTTTTAACAATGGCTAGAAACTTAAAACTCTTTTTTGATAACGATGGCTCGCCACGTGTCCGTGGACCCAGTAGCGAGAAAATCCTCATGGCGTTCCTCGAATCCGACGTTCAGGGCAGCGATCATATTTGTCACGACCTCATGGATGACCTGACCGCAATTGAAGATGAGTCAGCAGAATCGCGCGAATTCATCGGTAACGCACATTCAGTGGTTATCAGTGCTGAGGGCGTCACCATCGAATGCAACATTGATGATGCGGGCCCCATTGATACAAACTTAGATAATAAAAAAGACATTGAAGCAAAAGGCGCTAAAGACAAACCCGAAACTGTTCAGTATAAAACCGGGTTAAAGCACTTTCGGGAAGTGCTGGAAGACTGGGAAGCCTTCATCCTTGACGACCAATCTCCGGCCTGACCAAATCATTTTGATCCACAGACCATCTGCACACCATTGCGCGCCCGGCAACTCAACCTGGCTATGTCTGTCGCAGCGGAAGTGATACGATAAACGCATCCAAAAAGGAACACACTACATGAATATTCTCGACCTGCTGCTCTCAAACGAGAACCAGCCAGCTCTTGAAGAGCTATCCAGAAATTTCGGCCTCAACGAAACCCAAACACGCCAGGCTGTCGAAGGCCTCATCCCGGCTCTGTCTCGTGGCATGCAAAACAACTCTGGCTCTGAGCAAGGCATGGATGAACTACTTGATGCACTACGCTCTGGCAAACACGCCCAGTACATGGAGCAACCCAAAACACTCAGCCGACCAGAAACCATCGACGACGGCAATGGCATTTTGGGGCACATTTTTGGTAACAAGCAGGTCAGTCGCGACGTTGCAGCACAAGTATCAAAGCAATCGGGTATCAGCAGTACCATTTTGAAAAAAATGCTGCCCATTGTGGCCTCGCTGGCGATGGGCGCCATCAGTAAAAAAGTGATTGGTGGCAACTCGGCCAGTCAGGTCAATCGCGCCAGCTCTGGTGGTCTGATTGGCATGCTACTGGACAGCGATCGTGACGGTTCCATCTGGGACGACGTGCTTGGCATGGCCGCAAAAGGACTATTACGCTGACACAGCAGCTCAACATTCGGCTCGCCAATCGCCACGACATGGTGGCGATTGGATCATTGTCTCGTCGGCAAATCGAGCAGGGCTTGCCCTGGACATGGACACCCAGCCGCCTGAAAAAATTTATCCGCCTTGCCAGCACCAATGCTTACGTGGCGCATGTGAATGGTGAATTTGCCGGGTTCTCAATAGCCAGCCTGGGCGATGCCCGCGCTCATTTAGTGCTACTGGCAGTCGAAAAAAAATGGCGGCACCAAGGCGTCGGCCGGGAGCTGCTGGACTGGCAACTACGCGCGGCACAAACCGCTGGCCTGGCAGATATATCACTAGAGGTGCGCGCGGGCAACCTGAGTGCCCAATCGTTTTACGCATCGGCGGGCTTTGAACAAGTAAGAAGTCTCAAGCGCTATTACTGCGGTGTGGAAGACGCCATTCGGCTCCGACTCTCCCCCATCCGGGCCGCTGTGCCCAACCCTGAGCATAAATCGCCCACCAGCTAAACCGCACCGGGCAAAAAACCTCGCTTTCGACGCGCAAACCTGTTTAGCGTCAAAAAATTTAGTGTTACCCTTCATAAACACGCTCTACTTATGGAAGCTAGCTCATCGTGACGCCTAAATCATTGATTTTAAATGCAGACAAATGCACCAGCTGCCTGCAGTGCGAAATGGCCTGCTCACTGGAACATGAAGGCCTGTTCGCCCCGGCATTTTCCAGAATAAAAATTTTCGAGTTTGAACACGGCAAACGTTCAATCCCCTACACCTGCACACAGTGCGAGGAAGCCTGGTGCATGCAGGTATGTCCAACCAACGCAATATCGGTTAACAGTGATCTTGGCACCAAGGTGGTCGATGAATCCTTGTGTGTTGGCTGTAAGGTCTGCACCATGGCTTGTCCCTACGGCACCATTAACTTCAATACGCGCTCAGGCAAAGTAACCAAGTGCGATCTCTGCGATGGCGATCCAAAATGCGCTGAAGCCTGCCCCACTGGTGCCATCACTTACGGAGTTGCATCATGACTTGGCATAAACGCGTCTTGCGCGTGGATTTAACATCCAGAACTTCTAAAGTCGAACCTCTCAATATGGAATGGGCAAACGACTACTTGGGTGGTCGTGGTCTGGGTACCAAATATTTAATGGAATGCACCAACCCGGCCGTTGACGCATTGTCTCCACAAAACGCACTCATTTTTGCTACCGGCCCGCTCACCGGTACCATGTGTTCAACCAGTGGGCGATACGCTGTTGTTACCAAAGGCCCACTGACCAATGCCATTGCCGCATCCAACTCGGGTGGTAAGTTTGGTGCAGAACTAAAATTTGCCGGCTACGACCTGCTGATTCTTGAAGGTAAGGCCAGCTCTCCGGTTTATCTGATGATTCAGGACGACAAGGTCGTGATTCACGATGCCAACGATTACTGGGGTACGACCGTTTGGCACACCGAAGAAGCCATCAAAGAAAAACACGGCGACCCACAAATAAAAGTGGCTTCGATCGGTGTTGCCGGTGAACAAGGTGTTAAGTACGCGTGCGTGGTTAACGATCTTCATCGAGCCGCTGGCCGCTCTGGTGTAGGCGCTGTTATGGGATCAAAAAACGTTAAAGCGGTGGCAGCACGTGGCACGGTTGGCGTACCGGTGGCTGATGCTACCGCCTTTATGAAAGTGGTTAAGCACACGCATCAACTGCTCGAAGACAGCGCGGGCAGAAAAGACCTTACCGAGTATGGCACCAACGCCATGATTGACACCATGAATTCGTTTGGTGGTCTGCCAACACGTAACTTTCAAGAAGTGACATTCCCGGGTTCTGACAACATTAACCCGACTGCCATGACCACACCAAACGAAAACAATCACACGAACTTAATCACCAACAAAGCGTGTTTCGGTTGCACGATAGGTTGCGGACGCATTGCCCACATCGATCAAAATCATTTCTCGATTAAAGATCGCCAACAGTACTGGCATGCATCCGGTGGACTCGAATACGAAACAGCGTTCGCGTTTGGGCCTGTGCTGGGCATTGATGATATCGATGCACTCACCTTCGCCGGATACCTAATGAACGAACATGGCATGGACCCAATTTCGTTTGGCGTTACCCTGGCTGCCGCCATGGAGTTATTTGAACTCGGCATTATTACCAGCGAAGAAACCGATGGCGTTGCGCTTAACTTCGGAAACGCTGAAGC
The DNA here is from genome assembly GCA_938035525.1 of uncultured Granulosicoccaceae bacterium. Taxonomy (GTDB): domain Bacteria; phylum Pseudomonadota; class Gammaproteobacteria; order Granulosicoccales; family Granulosicoccaceae; genus Granulosicoccus. Next base: position 23,812 of record CALHOI010000056.1, on the reverse strand, counting down.
CTTAACCATCATGGCTGAAAAAACCGGCAAGTACGAAGGCTTTGGCAAAATTCTGGGCATGGGCTCGAAGCGCATGTGCGAACACTATGGCCGACCCGAACTATCCATGTCAGTTAAAGGGCAGGAATTTGCCGGGTACGATTCGCGCGCACTACAAGGTATGGGTCTGGGCTACGCAACCGGAAATCGCGGTGCTTGTCATTTACGCCATGACACTTTCTCCGTCGACATGGCAGATGTATCTGGCAAAGGCAAAGCCTGGCCTTGCAAAACGTCGCAAGACAAAGTGGCCATGATCGATTCAACAGGCCTGTGTCTGTTTACCACCGCGGCCTGGGACACTGAAGAATTTCAGCAACAAGTCAGCGTCGCTTGCGGGAGTCACTGGAGTTCGGAACGATTGTTGGAAGCCGGAGAACGTATCTGGAATCTGGAACGTTTGTTTAATTTGCGTTCTGGTTTGACCAAAGCTGACGATACTTTACCGCCACGCTTGCTTGAAACACCCTGCCCTGAGGGCGTTGCCAAAGGTAAGGTGGCCGAGCTGGATATCATGTTGCCCGAGTACTACGCATTGCGCGGGTGGTCTCAGGAAGGCATACCCAGTCAAGCCACTCTGGAACGATTAGGCTTAGACGATAGCGTAAGGAAGGTTAGTGCCACCGCATGAGTCAGGCAATTGCGGTTCAGGTAAAATTTGGCGGAGCAATGGTCAAGTATGCTCCGCCGGTTCAAAACTCAGCTAACTTGAAAAACAATCACACGGTTAATGTCAGCACTGACACCAGCGTGCAAATGCTGCTTGATGACTTTCAAATTCCGGCCGAGCAACCATTGATGATTATTTTAAACAGCACAATGGTTGCAAGGCCTGACTACAACACCACCCTACTTTCGGACGGCGATGCGTTGTCCCTGATGCCACCCATAACAGCGGGCTGACAACACCAGCAATATCAGCAAAGCAAACCAATGTGACGCTGCACCTGAATTAGACGAACTCGTTCCACCGGTTCCAGTAGTGCCACTGGTGGAATCATCAGTGCCACTTGTAGTGCTTGTGCCACTTGTGCTACCTGCGGTTGCGCTGAATGTGGTGCTCCCTGACGTGGTAGCAGATCCATCAGTTGCTGTGTCATCACCATCGGTCGTGCTACCAGCAGTAGCTCCATCAGTCGCTGTGTCATCACCATCGGTCGCGCTGCCAGCAGTGCCACTTGTGGTGCTTGTGCCACTTGTGGTACCTGCATCAACCGGCGCTTCCACAAGCACTGAATCTGCATCAATGTTATTGCTGGCATTGTCATCGTTTGACGCTTCAAGTATGCCATTAAGTGTGAACACACCCTCTGATTCCCCAGTGAGTTCGACACTAAAACTTTCCGAGTCGGCAGGATTAATCGAAGCAAAACTGCACAGCAACTGCGCACCAGCGATACAGGCGCTAGGTAATGCGGCTGCATTAACACTTAAACCAGCAGGCACGTTAATTCGAAACGTCACGTCTTCGGCAACGTTGTTGCCCTCGTTTGCAATAAACACACTTAAGCCAATAGTCTCGCCAGTCTCATAGCGATTTTTATCGGTGTCCATATTGAGTCTGACGTCAGTGGTTAATGGCTCTGGGGCCGTGCCGGGTATGACTCGAACCAATCCAGCATGGACATCATTGGCTGGTGTGTCATCAACGTCACTGCTGGTTACAGCAGCATCAATTCGCAAATCACCGCTTTCAACGGCTTGCATGGTAAACACAAACGGTGCGAATTCATCAGGTGCTGTCGGATGCAGGCTATCGAGCAGACATTCAAACTCAGTGCCTACTTGCTCGCAACGATCATCCATGGCAAGCATGTTCCATTCACCTGGCACAGGTGACAGAGTCAGCACAATATCGTTGGCCGTATCAAAGTTATCCAGGTTTTCGATTCTGGCAGTCAAAGTGATGTTGTCACCCTGATCAATCTCAACCGGGTCGGGTTGATCTGCGTCAGGGTCAGCACCCTCGGGTAAGGTAATCACTCTAACGCGCACATCAACAAATTCATCGGCGCTTTCAATGCTGCCGTTTCGACAATTCACATCATCGATGTTGACTGGTGTACAAACACGCGTGTTTCCAGATTTGTCTTTTAGCAACACCAGACGATCAATTTCAAAACCGTCTTCGCGCGCACTGATGCTCACAGTATGCTGACCTGCGCTAGGTACATCGATCCAAATGGATTTTTCAATCCCGCAAGCACCCATGCCGCCCGAATCACGTTGTGCACTCGACCACCACCATGATCTTTTAGCGGCCGAACAAAACTGCATGCGCTGACCCGAATCTGGCCACTGGCCGTTGAAACCGATGTGAATGCCATTGTCTTCAGTACCGGTTGAGTATGCTCGCACGTGAACGTAATAACGTCCTGGCTCGGGAAAGTTAACCGCGTAGTCAGCATCGGGACCTTGTCCACCGGCAGGCCAGAACGCAATGGGCGGGCTAAATGGGTCGTCATGCGTGACACGAATATCGGGGAGCAATTCCAGGTAGGTTTGACCACTGGCCTGATCAGAGTGGTTACCGTCCGGGTCATCTTCTATCATTGGCGTCGTTGGTGTGGTCGTCACCCAACGCTCATTCTTGGAAATGTGATCTTCTGCCTCTATACCAATGTAAATGTACTCGTTGGTTTGCACAGTTTGCGCAGCAAGCTGAGTGGGTAAAAACAAACCAAACATAGCAAGGCTCAACGCCAAGTTAAAAGAAACACGCATTACTGGACTTCCTGTATCGAATTCGAGCCGGGCTCACTGATTCTGTTAACGGCCGTTTTTGACACAAATTCAGCCTCGATCAGCCAGATTTGCTTGCTGTTACGTCATTTAGCTGACATAAAAATGGCAATATTTCGCGATAAACTGCCGGCAAAAGCAAAATAAAGAAACATTTGCGAAACAAAGCTGGAAATCCGACGCCAATACTCTATAAAGCACACGTCGGTGCCGTAAATGCACGGACCACCACGGAGCCAGGAAAGAATATGAAAAATAGTCTGACCAACGTTCGCAGAACACTGCACGACCTGCTCAAAGCATTGCCAGCTGTAAAGGCAAATTGCTCTCAGGAAGCTATTCAAAAGCACATGGCCCTGATTCGCTTCTATCAGGCACGATACGATCGACTGGTGGCCGACAGCGCCCTCCCCGCCTGATAAATCCGGGTTAACCCAATAAACCTCATTGCGTCACACGGCCTTAATCGATAGGCTGTGTGCTTTGTCACGTTTTCGGTCTTAAAGTCGAAAAGAATACAAACTCCAGTTAATTTTGCGTTCCGGCGCAATGCCCGACAAACCCGCTGCATTACAATTGCCGTTCGACATGGAACATCGGGTTCCCAGGACGTGTGCACATGACAACACTACAAGTTCATTTGCTGATGCTGGCACTTGGCCTTTTGGCCTTCTGGCTTCTTGTTGGGGTTTTTAAGAAGAATCGTAAAAGTCGCTCTTCTCAACTCCGACGCCAACGGTGGTTGGGCGCTATTGCCGCTCTGGCCGTGGCTGCGTCACCGCTTAGCCGTTTCTGGCGAGCAACCGATACCGGCATAGAGTTGCTAACGCAGTCACTGCTGATCTCCGCTATTAGCCTGCTCGCTTTGCTTCTGTGCGCTTTATTGTTCCGGTCGTTTAAAGCGCTTCGCCACCGGGCTTCCAGCACACCGTTGATGATCAACGGCCAAACTGCAGGAACCGGCACCGCAAGCCAGGAAACTGGTTTGAGCCCAATCGTGATAAACGCAGATGCACCAGCGACAAACGCAAAGGCCGAGTCAGCGCAGATACAATCATCAGCGCAAATACAATCAACCGTCGCTGACCATGCGGTGCCTGAACCCACAAGCGCTGCCACCATCGATAAAAGCAGAGACGCCGACAATAGCGATTCTGCGACAGTTGAATCAAGCAAAAATCAGAATACCAATGAAAGTGCGGACACAATTAAACTGCCTGCCGATCAGGAAAATATTACCAAGCGTGATGTAAAAGACATTGAATCGGTTGTGCCTCTGCACAATCAACATGACGGTACACAAACTCTGGATGAGGCAATTAGTAATACCAATGCTGCTAACGACAATAAGAGCCTTGAAGAGCTGACTATCGACGAAAATCCGTTCGATAATCCTGTTAGCAACACGCTGGCAGTGGAAGAAGAGCTGGACCTGCCGAGCATTCCCAGTGAAGAACAACAACTGGATTTATCTGAAACTGAACAACTTTTTGCTGAAATACGTTCACAACATAACGAGCTGGAATTGCCTGATGACGAAGAGTTCCGCCAGGCAAAGCAAACGAGTTCGAGAACAGAACTGGATTTGGACACCAAACTCAACCTGGACGACAATATTGTTGTTAAGGATGAAACCGCGTTAAGCAAAAAAGCCGACCACACCGCTAATGTGCTGGATGCCGAAATTGAAGAAGCAGAAGTTGTCGATGTTGATGAATCTGATCTTGCATTCGGCAATGATTTAACCGGAGAATACTCGCACCCCACTGCTGTCTCTCCTGACACTACTGAATTGGTTGATTCACAACTGGTTGATTCACAACTGGTTGATTCACACCTGGATGATTCACACCTGGATGATTCAGTGTTGGATGATTCAGAACCGGCGGAATCAGGATTGGACAACGCTAACAAAGTGCCCGAAACGCTTGATGAAGCATTGATCGAAGCGAAGATAACCGCAGTATCTTTACAAACTCAAGTCAGCAATCTGGAAAAGAGTATCCGGGAGCTGGACTCACTGCGTGACAGCACAATCACTGCCACAGAACAAAACATCTCCGATCAACAGCAATTAATCAAAGAGAAGGAAGCCTTGATTGAATCGGAAGATCAGGCGCGTCGTGCCGCAGAGTCGGTCATTGCTGCTCAGAGTGCACTCATAGACAGAGCAAAAAGACAGCAAGCCATAGCCACGACTTTGCTAACAAAAGAACGCAAACGTTTACAGGCAATGCAGCAAGAAATTGCCCGCTCAAGAAAGATGGCGCGCACAGCAGCTCACCTGGCAAGGCGAGCAGCAGTGGCACAACAAGAGAGCCGAGTGGCCGCGAAGCGCGAACAGCACGCGCGTATCAAGAGTCAGGAATCAACACGTAAAGCGGTCAACATTGCTCGCAATGCCATAAGTGCGCTAGCTGCAGAAGAAAGAAAACGCGGCATAACCCGACACTGATTTACGCCCACCCCGCTGGAACCTGACCAATCGGTGAACCACACCTCAAGATGAGTGGCTGATGGCCCCGTAAGCCTGTCTTTTCGGCAATCTGGAGAATATTTTGCTCCATTTAACATTCAAAAGCGACTAAGTTAACAATTGGATGGGAACATCCAACGCTGTTCTAATGTCGTATATCATGAACACACAACAAACCAAAAATTGGTACAACGGGGAAATTTTAATATGACTGACAAGAATCGTCGCAAATTTGTGACCGTACTCGGCGCAAGCACTGTTGCCGTTCCTGTAAGCGCTTTAATTGGCTCACTGCCAAGTCACGCAGCCGACCCGGCCATGGTCGACGAAGCATCAGATGCTGCGAAAAACTGGGAGTACGTTGCTGTATCAACTAACGCTGAGCAAAAGTGCATGGGCTGCGCTTTGTTTCAAGGCGAGGCTGATTCAAAAGGCGGCCCTTGCCCATTGTTTCCAGGCGAGCATGTAGCCGCTGAAGGTTGGTGTAAAGCGTTTGCGCCTAAGCCGTCTTAATTGACCTTTCTTAATTGTGGCCGTCTTAACTGCCACGCAAACGTCTGAAGTAGCCACTTCAGCAAAACATGAGCGCTGGTAAAGCGCTGACAAAAAAACCGGTCAACTGACCGGTTTTTTTTGGCGTACAGTTTAGCCCATGCGTGCGACCCATCCTTGGGGCCATACGTTGATTCAAGTATCTACTTTTAACCCCATTGCGCTAGCCCGGGCTGCCCATTGCTTACGCGCCATCGCTTGCATATCAACTGTGTTGTCAGATTCATCCACGATCTCCAGGCCAAGCAAGGTTTCGATAACATCTTCCATGGTCACAATACCAGCCATGCCACCAAACTCATCCACCACCAAGGCGATGTGTTCTCGCTTCTCGGTAAATTCATCAAACAATTCCGGAATGGGTTGATGTTGCTGAACTACCAGGATATCGCGTCGCATCGTACCCAATTCAATGTCGCTTGTCGGACTGCCGTTGTCTGCTTCGAGTTGATCAACCAGACTGGTTAACAACTGATCTTTGAGTACATAACCAGTGATTTTATCCACTGATTCTTCATACAAAGGTATGCGCGAGAACCGCAGATTCGGGTGCGCCTTGTGAAAATCGCGTACCATGGTTTTCTCTTCTGCCGCAACGACCACCGTGCGCGGTGTCATGACATCTTTAATCAAAATACTTTCGAATCGCAAAAAGCTTCTCAGCAGGTTCGATTCACCTTCATCGAACACACCCTGCTTGCTGCCCAACTCGGCCATGGCAGTGAAGTCGGCACGGCTTAACACACTGGCTTTTTTATCTTTCTTAAGAGCTTTGGTAATAAGCTGACTTAAAAAAACCAACGGTGCCAGTACTTTCATAACAAACTTCAGGGAGCGCACCGTAAAAGGCGCTAACTCACGCCAATAATTAGCGCCAATGGTTTTAGGAATGATTTCCGAGAGCAGCAATATGGCCAACGTCATTACCACTGGCACAACCGCTGTAGAAATAATTGACCCGCCCCAAATAGAGCTCGCCTGCGCACCAACCCCAATGGCACCCGCCGTGTGCGCGATGGTGTTTAGTGTCAAAATAGCTGCCAATGGACGATCAATGTTTGCTTTAAATTCCTGGATGGTCTGCCCCAGCTCCCCACCCTCTTGCTGCGTAATCGCCGCATACGACGGGGTGATGCTGAGCAGCACTGCCTCCCAGATCGAACAGAGAAAGGAAAAAATGATCGATACCAGGAAAAAAACTATTAATAACGTGTACATGCTTTACTCGCTCAAATCCAGCTACTCTTATAGCGGTTTTTTGGATTCCTTGTTTGATCATCAGCCACAGCGCAACACTCTATGACACCCGACAGACGTGATTTTTGGTTCCTGCCCCTGGGTGGTTGTGGCGAAATTGGTATGAACATGAACCTCTATGGCCATGATGATCAATGGTTAATGGTTGACTGTGGCGTTACCTTCCGCGATGCAGATGGTACCAACAATAGCGGCTTTCACGTGCAAATGGCAGACCCGGCCTTTGTAGCAGCTCAATCTGGCCAGTTACAGGGGCTGCTATTAACGCATGCCCACGAGGACCACATTGGCGCTGTTCCACATCTTTGGCCCCAGTTGCAATGCCCGGTGTTCGCAACCGAATTCACAGCTGAAATGCTGCGACGCAAGTTAATTGAGCACAATTTGGTCGACAAGGTACCCATTCGAGTCGTTAATCCCGGTGACCGGTTTGACGTCGGCGTATTCGACGTAGAGTGGGTTCCGCACACACATTCAATTCCTGACCCCTGTGGCATCATGATTCGCACAGCTGCAGGCTCAGCCTTTCACACAGCCGACTGGAAATTGGACAAACAGCCGCAAATCGGCCATCACTACAACACCGAGTGTTACCAGCAAATCGGCGTATCGGGTGTCGACGCCATGATCTGCGATTCAACCTGTGCCGATAAACCTGGACATTCAGTGTCTGAGGGCGATTTATTTGATGGGCTGCACCAGCATGTCAGTGCCGCCTCAGGGCGCGTTATTGTGGCCTGCTTTGGCAGCAATATCGCTCGCCTGGTCACACTGGCTCACATCGCCACAGCGACCGGGCGTCACCTTGGTCTGTTGGGCCGCTCGCTGATAAACACCGTGTCCGCTGCACGCAGCGTCGGCCTGTGGGAGCATCGCGAGACCCTGGTCGATGCAGAACACTTGGGCTATCTGCCTCGCGAAACGGTTTTACTGGTTGCCACTGGCAGTCAGGGAGAGCCCAGAACCGCGCTCAACCGCTTAAGTCATGGGAATTTTGCACACCTGCAAATTGAACCTGGCGACACCGTGATTTTCAGCGCCAGGGCCATTCCTGGTAACGAAGACGCTATCGCACAAATGATTGAGCGCCTGCAGACTCTGGGCACCCACATCATTACACCGGAAACCTCAGAGCCGTTGATACACGCATCGGGACACCCATCAGCTGATGAGCTGGCAACCATGTATCAGTGGATTAACCCCAGAGTGCTAATACCCGTGCATGGCGAAGTTCATCATATGCAGGCGCAAACAGCACTGGCTCGCCAAAAAGGCATTCAAACCACCTTAAGCGGCCAAAACGGAGATCTGTTCAGAATTGCACCCTCGCCATCGATTCAGCGCGAGGCGGTTCACACCCAACGACTCGGTATCGGTAAAAAGGGACCTCAGGCAATTTCGCGTGCTTGATTGCTGGCGGCAATCGACGCTGACGGGACTTCGCTAACCTGCGTGGGGTGTTGTTCCTGAGCACGACGTTTCGCATTGATCGTGGCTGCGCTGGTTGAACTGGCAGCACTGGCTGGGTGGCGAGTTTCAGCCAAAACTGGAAGCGGCTCTGGTAGTTGCACTTCCGGTGCTTGAGACTCCACTTGATGGCTGAGCACTTCCTGATCACCATGCCACAGCAATTCGTATCCGACTCTGCGAATTCGACGCAAGCACCAACCACTAGACGCATCGGACAACTGCATTTTTTTCCGAACACGGCACGCGGCGGTGTCGATGCGTCTGGCGTCCATGCTCGATGGAAGCGACCAGACGGACGTCATGAGTTCAGAATTAATTACAACCCGATGTCGGTTTGCAAAAAGATAATAAGCAAACTCGTACTCCTTGGGACTGAGGCTAATTAGCTTACTGTCTTTGTACACGTTACGACGTTCCAGATTAAACTTGAATGGCGCGACGTCAAGAATTCGATTCGCCTTTATGGAATGTTGCCGCAGCGCGGCTTCGAGCCGGGCCTGTAGAATTTGGGGGGATTCAGACAGATCAAAGAAATGATGCGCACCTTGTTCCAGAGCGGTGACAATCGTCTCCTCGGCCGGGCTATTAGAGAACACCACAACGCGTTGAGCCTCTCTGACTGACGGCAAACCGAGAACGGTTGGCAAATCAATAGTCGATGTGTTTTCTGACTGCGGCGCAGCATTTAGCGCAGTGCTTTCACGATGGCAGAAAATAATGGCGCTGTGTTCTGCTTGCGAGGCAGCGACTGAATCGACGCTGTCGAAAACACCGGCGCTGTAACCTGCCTTTTCCAGAAGCTGTGTCATGAGCTGCTTGTCAGTGTCTTCACAAGCGATCACGGCAACGTGACTAGTATTACTGGTATTACTGGAGTCCATCCAATTCCCCGCTGTTTAAATCACAAAACACAATTCACATTAAGTGCGCAATCACCAAACAAAGCGCGCAATCACCAAACAACCCTGCCAATGAAAACGCAAAATGAAAACGCAAAATGAAAACGCAAACCGAAAAAGCAAAAATCTGTATCTGTTTATTGAAACTGATTTGTTCATTAACACCAATCCGATTATTAAAGCAGATCAATCATCGAATTGACAATCATCGCGACCAACAATTACAAGGAAGCTTGGAAATAAAAAGGCGCTTATAAAAACAAGCGAAATCGCGATGTAATAATGATGTTCTAAATCAGAGAGATGTTGTATTAAGCTTTGTTAAATACAAATGGAAATTGACAACCAAGTTTACATATGGGGCTGATAGCGCCTAAAAAAGTACGTTTAAGCCGTTCTGATTGCACGCTCATTGCAGCGTTTATCGAGTAACTAATACTATTGGGTTAGTAGTTCATTAACCCTTAACAAGATCTGCCGTAAAAAAATATCTCTGCCCGCTTAACACTTCTATAAAAGCATCAAGGATACAAAAATAAAATATAACAAGTGTATCCATTAACGTATACGCGCTTGCCTAACACTCAATTTTTCTATCTGCATTATACAAAATTTTTAAAACGCCTTGGCCCAGAAAATATCGACCTTGGTATTAATACCAAATTTAAAAATGTGCCAAAAAGCAAAAATAATTGTGACAACGATCATCAACGCTGAGGTCAACGTTAACGATTGGCCCTACGCTTTCAATGGCATCAAAGCCTGGTCAAGGTCGGCAATTAAATCATCTACGTGCTCTATGCCCACGGCCAGGCGTAACAGGTTTTCTGGTACGCCGGTTTCCGGTGGCTCGACGCTGAATCGATGTTCAATTAATGTTTCGACACCGCCCAGTGATGTGGCGCTGACAATCAGATTTAACCGGCCTGCTACCGCCACGGTCGCGTCCGCATCGCCCACAACCAGAAAAGACAGCAAGGAACCATAGCCACCGTGCATTTGATTGCTCGCCACCACGTGGCCCGGATGAGAGGCCAAGCCCGGATACAACACTTGCGCAACAGCTGCGTTAGCTTCCAGGTAGTCGGCAATTTTCTGTGCATTGTCAGATGCCCGTTCTGCCCTGACGCTTAGGGTGCGCATGCCTCTGAGTAACAACCAGGCTTCAAATGCGCCGGGTACTGCGCCCGCCCCGTGTCGCTCACTGGCTATTTTGTCCCAGTGCTCGTCCGTCTCTCGCGTCACGATAGCGCCGGCCAGTACATCGCTGTGTCCGTTGAGTGTCTTGGTGGCCGAGTGCACCACCAGATCGGCCCCCAACGTTAATGGTTGGGAAAATATCGGTGTCGGTGTGGTGTTGTCGACCACCACTTTTGCATCAGCCGCATGAGCGATCTCCACGGCTCGGGCAATATCGCAAACGTGCATCATGGGGTTAGCCGGTGTTTCAATCCAAACCATATCAGTGCGTGCTGCGCCCTCCATGGCTGTGGCAATGGATTCGGCGTTGGCAGCATCGTAATAACTGATACGAATATCAGCCCTGTCGCAGTAGCTTCTGGTCCAGCTAGAAACACCCCAGTACATGGAGTCTGGCAACACCACATGAGAACCACTCCCCAGGGTATAAAACAACGTCGCAATTGCCGCCATACCAGACGCAAACAACAATGCCGCCTCACCTTGCTCTAATTCTGCCAGCACCACTTCAGCTTGTACAAAGCTTGGGTTGTCATCACGCCCGTACACGTTAGCTTCGTTGATAGAATTATAGCGATCATCTCGCGCGTAGGTCGTGGAGGTAATAATGGGTGGTGTAATGCCCCCCGTGGTGGTGTCGATGTAGTCATCTGCTTTTGCAACAAGCGTTGCCTGCGAGAGTTTTTTTTGCGTGTAAGAACTCATATTTTGCTCTTTTTAAGATGTTAAAAGGTCGAGGCAATAAAGCAGATGGCAATGGTTTCCGGCCAGTCAATGTTAACATGAGGCAGTTTTTCTCTGTCCAGCCAGGCCCACACATCGGCACTTTGAATACACCAGATGAATACACCAGCACACGCAAAGCATAACAACAGCCCGCACTACGCAAGCACTGGCGTTCACACATCAAGTTACTACGCTGCCAGTGCCAATCCGCGTAATACCAGCGCGCCATTAACAAACGATATTCAAGCCGACATTTGCGTTGTTGGTGCAGGCTTTACCGGATTATCTACCGCGCTACATTTACTTGAAGCAGGACACAAGGTGGTTGTGTTAGAAGGCGCACAAGTCGGTTGGGGTGCTAGTGGGCGAAATGGCGGGCAAATTGTCAATGGATTCAATGCCGGTATCGACACCATCGAAAAACGCTTTGGTGCTCAAACCGCCGCATTTTTAGGTAAACAGTTACAGACCGGTGCAAACATCATTCGTCGCTTCATTAACGATCACAATATTCAATGCGATTTAAAACCTAACAACGTGTACGTGGCGTTTAATGCAAAGCAAATGCAGGCCTTACAAGACAAACAAACCTTATGGCAAAAACACGGCATGGATGATCACCGCATGCTGGACGCCCAAGCACTGCAACAACACGTTAATTCAGATTGCTACGTTGGCGGCATGATCGACACCTCTGGCGGGCATATGCACCCGCTGAATCTTGCCTTAGGCGAAGCTGCAGCAATAGAAAAACTGGGTGGACTTATATACGAGCACACTCGCGTGCTTAACATTGAAAAGCTTGGTGATGAACCTGTGGTTATAACCGAGAACGGCTCAGTCACCTGCAACAAGTTAGTGTTGTGCGGAAACGCCTACTTGGGTAACGCCGTGCCTGCTTTATCTCCACGGGTCATGCCCGTGTCAACCCAGGTCATGGCAACCGAACCGCTATCAGACGATATTGCCAATAACATTCTACCCAGTGACGCCTGCATTGAAGACGTGCGATACATACTCGACTACTACCGCTTGTCTGCTGATAAACGATTGTTGTTTGGTGGTGGCACTGTTTACGGCGGCAAAGACGCAGCCGATGTAGAAGCCAAGCTCAGACCCAACATGGAAAAAGTTTTTCCTCAGCTTAAGGGCGTCAAAATCGACTATGCCTGGAATGGAAATTTTGCTTTGTCGTTTAATCGCGTACCGCAAATGGGGCAACTTGGCCCAAACGCTTTTCATGCCATGGGCTATAGCGGCCACGGTGTCACCGGCTCGCATTTATTCGGCGCTGTACTGGCCGAGGCCATTGGCGGAGACACGGAGCGTTTCGCCCAGTATTCAAGCATTCCGTGGCGGCCCTTTCCTGGTGGACAGCGTTTTCGTGCACCTTATTCAACAATCGGGTCCTGGTGGTACGGTTTAAAAGACCGCGTTGGCCTATAGTTAGCATTAGCTAATACCTGTTAGCCCAATGCAGCAACTGAGCTGCAGCTGAGCCGCCTGAGAGACACGCCATGAGCGAATCGAATTCGAACCCAAGAACAGTACAGCAACGCAGCAAGGGAACCTCACCCGCTTTTCTAAAAGAGGTGCCCCATGCTTTGCACACGTGGCTCAATGGTCGTAAGCTCGATGAGGTGGAGTGCGTAGTAGCAGACCTTGCTGGTGTTTCGCGTGGTAAAGCCATGCCGATCAAAAAGTTTTCAAAAAAAGACCCGCTGTATCTGCCCATATCTATTTTCTTTCAAACCATCACCGGTGAGTATGCAGACTTAGCCGACATGGCCGACCAATGGACCGAATCGGATGTGGTGCTGGAACCGGACTTTAGTTCGGCAACCGCTGTGCCCTGGTCTGGGGATGTCACCATGCAAGTTATCCATGATGTTAACTATCAAGATGGCACGCCTGTGCCGTTATCGCCACGCAACTTATTAAAGCATGTCATTAACGAATATAAAAAATGTGGTTGGACGCCGGTGGTCGCACCCGAAATGGAATTTTACTTAACCAAACCCAACACCGACCCGGCATTACCGATTGAGCCGCCCATTGGTAGAACCGGGCGACAAGGGATATCGCGCCAGGCCTACAGCATGAGCGCAGTCGAAGAATACGGTACCGTTATCGATGACATATACGATTATGCCGAAGCACAAGGGTTTGAAATAGACACCATTATTCAAGAAGCCGGCTCAGGGCAAATTGAAATTAATTTATCGCACGGCGACCCAGTACACCTGGCTGATCAAGTCTTTATTTATAAGCGCTCAATAAGAGAAGCCGCATTAAAAAACGGATGCTTTGCCACTTTTATGGCTAAGCCCATGCAAAACGAACCCGGTAGTGCCATGCACATTCATCAAAGTGTGGTGGAAACCAAAACCGGTAATAACGTGTTCAATACAGACAAAGACGAACCCAGTGAATTGTTCTATGGATTTCTTGGCGGGCAGCAGGCTCACTTGCCATCGGTGTTTTGTATGCTGGCACCTTATGTCAATTCATACCGTCGTTTTGTACCCGATGACGCGGCCCCAATAAATCTGGAGTGGGACCACGATAACCGCACCACGGGATTACGCATACCCGTTTCAGCGCCGGTTAATCGACGCGTTGAAAATCGCATCGTTGGTATGGATTGCAACCCTTACCTGGCAATAGCGGCAAGCCTTGCCGCTGGCTTACTGGGCATGAAGTCAAAAACCAAGCCACGCGAACCGGTTGGCATTGATGCCTATACCCTGGCGCACTCACTGCCAAGGAGTTTGTTTGAAGCACTGGATTTATTTCATGCCGATGAGCAAATTAACGAGCTGTTCGGCAAACCATTTTGTTCTACCTACAGCGCCATAAAACAAAATGAAGCTGAAGCCTTTTTGCAAGTGATCAGCGCCTGGGAACGCGAGCATTTGCTGCTCAATGTGTAAACGCCACAGCTAAGCACAGCAGATAACATGTCAAGCACACTCAACATGCTGCACGCCAATGGCAAGCGTGGCGAGCACCCACCATCCTGGTATCAGGCCACTTGCGACACCCCGCAATACCCGATGTTGTCCAGCGACATTGATAGCGATGTGTGCGTCATTGGTGCTGGCTATACAGGCTTGTCAGCGGCGCTGCAACTTCGCCAACTCGGCTTATCAGTGACTGTGCTTGATGCGCAAAGGGTTGCCTGGGGCGCATCGGGTCGCAATGGTGGACAGCTGGGCTCCGGCTTTAACATGGATCAGACTGAGCTGGAAGCACGATACGGCAAGCAACAAGCACATGCGCTTTGGCGCATTGCTGAACAGGCAAAGCGCACGGTTCATTCTCTGTGCGAACAACACAACATTAACGCGCACTACCAAAGCGGCATTATCGACGCTAAACATCGACTGCGGTTGGTCAATGATGCGCACCGGTACTGCGACACATTAGCCAAGCAATACAATTACGACCAGCTTGAGCCATTATCCAAAAACGATTTGCGTAAACTGGTGGATTCGCCCAATTTCCATGGCGGTGTGCTGGATCACGGCGCAGGACATGTCCATCCTTTAGCGCTGGCCACTGGCATAGCCAATGCTGCCAGCAAGCTCGGCGCTAACTTGTACGAACTAAGCGAAGCGCGTTCAATTGAACGCAATACCGACGGCAGTCTCAGCGTACAAACTGAAAACGGTTCGGTTCGCGCGGGCAACATTGTGCTGGCCTGTAACGGGTATCTCGATGGACTTGAGCCGCAAGTGACACAGCGCGTTATGCCTATTAATAATTTTATCGTCGCAACCGAGCCACTGGGCGACTTGGCCGATCAACTGATCAGTGGCAACCATGCCGTGTTTGATTCGCGCTTTGTGGTGAATTACTTCAGACTGGGCGCAGACAAACGTTTGTTATTTGGTGGTGGCGAAACCTATAGCTATCAATTCCCTAAAGACATTGCCACGCTGGTGCGCAAACCCTTGTCGCAGGTTTTTCCACAATTAAGTGACGTGCGCATCGACTATGCGTGGGGTGGCACACTGGCCATCACGCATTCACGCCTTCCCTATGTGCGACAGATAAAACCGAACGTTTATTCAGCCAGTGGCTACTCAGGGCACGGGGTGGCGTTAGCCATTGAAACCGGCAAGGCCATAGCCGATGCTATTCATGGCGACAACCGTACTTTTGATCAACTGAGCGCGTTGCGATGCGCGCGCTTTCCTGGCGGGTCATTGGCACGCACTGCCCTACTCAAGGGTGCAATGTCGTGGTACGCCATGCGCGACCGGTTTTAACACTGCGTGTATTTTAAGTTGCGCGACGTTAGTTTGCGAGACGTTAGGTTGAAAGACGTTTTGAGTCACGCAGCTTATCGGTTGCGTAGCTTCTCGCGAAATTGGTAATACCACATACCCATAGCCAAAAAGCCATTGCCGAAAAGCTGTGCACCGGGCACACGCCGGTGATCAAAGTCGGCAAACACATCAAACTTTTCAAGCGTACCGGTTACGGCTTCGGCTAGCACTTCGGCCATAATGTGAGACGTGGCAATGCCATGACCCGAATAACCTTGTGCGTAATAAACATTGCTACCAAGCTTGCCAACCAGTGGAATACGATTCATGACAATGCCCGCTGTGCCTGTCCAGGCGTAATCTATACGGGTGCCTTTTAAAGCCGGAAACGTCTCCAGCATGGACGGCGTTAAGCTAGCCGCAACGTTTGCCAGCTCGCGACCACTGTAGTTAGTACCACCGCCAAACATCAAACGATTGTCCGCCGTTAAGCGATAGTAGTCGAGCACCATACGGCTGTCGTACACGGCGACATCATGACTGTTTATTTTTGTTGCCAGTTCATCACTTAATGGTTCGGTTGTCATGTTGCCCAACACAGCCGGAAACAACAGTCCACCTAATTGCTTACGCACAAGCTTGTGATAAGCGTTACCAGCCAGCACCACCTTTTTGGCTTTAATGATTCCCTTAGCGGTTTTTAGGTGCGGCTGCCGGCGACCCACTATGTCAAGCACCGGCGTCTGTTCAAACAACTGCGCACCCAACGAGCTGGCCGCACGCGCCTCCCCCAGACACAGATTCAGCGAATGCAAGTGCAGATTACGTTTGTTATAAATACCGCCGTGATACAGGGGCGTGTCAAGCATCTGGTGTACTTCATCTTGTGACAACCACGCGACGTCATCTTCCATTCCATAGCGATGGGCTGTTTCCACTGTGTTAAGGAATTCGGGTATGTCGTTTTCGTGCCACGCGGTATGCAGATGACCGGTTTTTAAATCGCATTCAATCCCATAACGAGCTATGCGCTCACGAATAATGTCGTGGCCTTCCCAGCGTAAGTGCCAAATGAAATCTTCAGCATCCTTGTGGCCACGCTTTCTCAATTGCGCCAACATGGCCTGGTCCCCAGAGAGGCTGCCGGTCACTTGCCCGCCATTACGACCCGTTGCGCCCCAGCCTATTCTGTTGGCTTCACACAAGGCCACACTGAACCCGCGCTCAGCCATTTCAACGGCCGTAGCCACACCAGTGAAGCCACCACCAACAATGGCAATATCAACACTGATGTCAGATTCAAGTGGCGGGTATGTAGTGGTGTCGTTTTGTGTTGCCGTGTAGTAGTTATCAATGCGATCCATGTGAGCAACTAAGCCGGCAACGCATGATTAGGCAGCAGCAACATATTAGCCGTTGACCAGCTTGCCCAGATTGGTGATCCGTGACCGGATTGATGCAGCGTTTGAGCCACCGTGTTACTGACTATGGCTGTCAATGAGTCACGACCATCGAGCATTACTTCTACAATCGAGTGCTGACCCTGAAAGGCAATATCCCCAAGACGTCCCATCAATTGAGCTCGACCATGACTCGATTGATTTATAGCTGCGTTGTTATGTGGAGCTTCAAGATGCAGTTCGATGTGCTCAGGCCTAACAGCCAGCACCGATTGGCCAGCTAGCTGCGATACGCCCTGATCAATGAATATTGAATCGGCCGCGATCGACGGCGGGCATACCAGCTCGCCTAATTCGTTGGTGGTAATCGTTAACGGCTTATTAATATCGCTTTCACTGATACTGACGCTAACCACATCAAAAGCGTGAATGGTACCCACAAAGTCAGCAACAAACGCATCCACCGGTCGTTGATACAGCTCTGCCGGCGTCGCCACTTGTCGCAACTTGCCCTCACTGAGTACGGCTATACGATCAGCCATGGCCATGGCCTCTGACTGGTCGTGTGTCACTATTACAAAGGTGATGCCCACCGCTTCTTGTAGTTTTACCAACTCCAGGCGCATGGCATCTCGCAACTTTGCATCAAGTGCGGATAAAGGTTCATCCAGTAATAACAACCTGGGTTTCTTAACCAGTACTCGGGCCAAGGCGACACGTTGCCGTTGCCCACCGGATAACTGGTGAGGTTTGCGATGGCTGAAGTCAGTCAAATGCACCTGCGCCAAAGATTCGGCAACCCGTTGCTTAATGTCTTTACTGGCAACCGCTTCCATTTTAAGGCCGTACGCCACGTTGTCTTCAACGCTCATGTGTGGAAAAACCGCATAAGACTGGAACACCATATTAATTGGACGCTTATTAGGCTTTAACGGGATAAGGTCTTCACCGTCGAGTAACAGCTCGCCTTCGCTGGGAGTTTCAAACCCCGAGATAATGCGCAGCAGCGTTGATTTTCCACAGCCTGATGGCCCAAGCAAGGCAAAAATCTCACCGGCTTGAATGTCCAGCGAGACATTCTCGAGCGCTGCAAACCGACCAAAATATTTGGATAGGTTTTTTATTGAAACTATTGGGGCTTCACTCATAACGGAAGGTTTTTATTAATACGTTGCATTACTCGACCACGTCTGAATTGCGCTGCACACGCAAGGCAAAAAAGGTTAAGACCAGCGTTAACAAAATAAGCACCGTTGATGCGGCATTGATTTCGGGTGTGACTGAGAATCGCACCATGGAATATATTTTGACCGGAAACGTCACCGTGTTTGGCCCAGACGTAAAAAACGTGACAATAAAGTCGTCCAACGATAAGGTAAATGACAATAAAGCCCCAGCCACCAAGCCCGGTTTTAAATGCGGTAGCAAGATATCTTTAAACACCTGAAATTCTGTCGCACCCAAGTCCAGGGCCGCCTCTTCCATTTCACGATTAAAGCTTTGCAGTCGCGTTCTGATGACCATGGCAGCAAACGGAAAACAGAATGTGATATGCGCAATAATAATGTTGACCAGATTAAACGGCCACACATCGGAGGTATTTCCCAGCCAGCCCATTTTTGTAAAAAACAGCGCCAGCGACACACCCATGCAAATTTCCGGGATAACAATGGGCAAAGACACCAACCCTTCAAACAATGGCTTTAATGGAAATCGAAAACGCCACAGCAAAATGGCTGTAAACGTACCCAAAATAACGCTGACTATGGTTGCTATAACGGCAATGGTTAAGGTATTGCCAAATGCCAGCATTAAGTCTTCGTTGTGAAAGGCTTTGTCGTAGTACTTGGTGGTAAAGCCTTTCCAGATAACATTGCCGCCGCGCCTCGAATTGTTAAACGAGAACAGAATCAACACAACAATGGGCACGTATAAAAAGACGGTGGCCATTAAAAACACACTGCGCAAAGACCATTTTCTGGAGTACTCAAATGGCTTGCGTTTATTGCGATGGCGTTTGACTTTATCCATTGCCATTGACCCATTGCTGGTTATGCATTGCTGTATGGGGCATCACAACCACCTCACAAAGCCCGACTTTCGCGTCGGGAACGCGCAGCGTCGGCAAACGCGCGTAACGCAAGCAAAATAAACGTGATGTACAACAGCATGAGCGAAAGCGCAGAACCAAACGGCCAGTCGTTAGCGCCTTTAAATTGCCTTTGAATCACATTGGCAACCATATCCACCTGCCCTCGGCCCAGTAACTCAGGTGTAAGAAACTGTCCTAAAGCTGGAATAAAGGTAATGAGAAAGGCCGTTAAAATACCGGGCAAGGCCAGTGGTACCAGGATTCTGAAAAACGTTTGTAATTGCCCGGCTCCCAAATCCATACTGGCTTCAAGATACGAGGTATCCATGCGTTCTAACGATGAATAGATAGGCAATATGGCAAACGGCAAGGACACATAAACAATACCCAGTACCACGCCACCAGGCGTTCCCAAAAACTTAAACGCCACAAACTTGGTACCCAACAACCCTAAATCGCCCGCCCCAATAAACACAAGAAAGTCGTTGGCCTTGTGCCACAACCAGCCAAGAAACTCGTTTAAGCGCCCGCGGGTACCCAATATGTTGAGCAGTGAATAGGTACGAATTAACAAGTTGGTCCAGAAAGGCAGCATGATTAACAGCAACAACCATGCTTTCGCCCAAGGCGCCGCTGTGGCAATCACCAAAGCCACCGGCAGCCCAACAACAATACAGATAACGGTGGCAAGCAACGCTATCCACAGTGTTCGCCACAACAGCGTCATAATTTCGGGTTGAAAAATACGCGCGTAGTTATCCAGCGTCCAGGTGGTTTTAACTTCCACAACCGACACGTTTTCGCCAAAGCTGTACATAAAAATAATGGCCAGCGGCAGCATAAAAAACAGCAACAACCAAGCTATCGACGGAATGCCAAAGCTCAGAAAGGCAAGAGGTTTTTGCTTATAGCTGTCCACGGACGAATACTAACTTTTGCTTGGTAGAAAATAAGAAACTGGCAGAATCATACAACAAGCATGGCCGGCAACTTCACCAGCCATGCATTGCATTAGCAGTAACAGCCAGGCGTGTGCGCCTGGCTGCCTGTTTAAACATTATCCAGCAGCCTTTATACGGGTCCAGGCTTCGTCGGTTTTACGCACCCAATCCGCGCCGGCATACACCGCGGCTTCACTGATTTTGGTGGATTCTTCGGAAGGGAAAATAGCCGGGTTTTGCAGATAGTCGTCGTCCATTAGCGCTTGAGCTGCCTTGTTTGGCGTGGCGTAATAAACGTATTCAGCGATGCCCGCACCAACCTGGCCATCGAGCAAATTGTTTATCAGGGCGTGCGCGTTATCGACGTTTTCGCCGCCTTTGGGTATACACATGGCATCTTCCCACAGCAATGTGCCCTCTTTTGGCACAACGTAACCAATGTCATCGTCTTCTTCCATGATTTGCAGAATATCCCCATTCCATTCCATGGCAAGATCGACCTCACCAGAGAGCAACAAGTCCTGACCGTTATCTTGGGCAAACGATGTGATGTGCGGCTTTTGTTTTATTAGCATGGCCTCAGCGGCGGCCAGGTTTTCATCGGTCCAATCGTTGAGTGACTTGCCCATGTACTTCATAACCATTTGCAGCACCGTTCTTGATTCGTTCATTAGTGCAATGCGACCACTGTACTTGTCAGAGTCAAACAGATCTCCCCATGAGGTTATCTCACCATCGATGGCAGACTTTCTGTAGCCGATACCAATAGTGCCCCACATGTAAGGCAGGCTGAATTTTCGACCAGGGTCGAAACTTGGATTCATAAAAGCCGGGTCAACATTTTTGGCGTTTGGAATTTTTGACATGTCCAGTGGTAGTAGCATGTCGGCATCGAGCATTTGCTCAATGTAGTCATTGGACGGAATGATAATGTCATAGCCCGGGTTGCCACCTTTTAGTTTGGCGAACAGTTCGTCGTTATCGGCGTATAGGTCGTATTGAACTTTGATACCCGTGGCTTTTTCAAAGTCTTCAATGGTGGTTTCACCAATGTACGTATCCCAATTATAAAAGTTGACTTTACCGGCATCGGCAAACACACCATTGGGCATGGTGAAGCTGATTCCGACGGCTGCGCTACCCGTTAAAAACTGACGACGATTGATTTTGGTGCTCATTTTGTTGGTGCTCATGAATAAGGTGTCCCTATTTGGTGATTACAGCTTCCGGTCTGGGCACAGCGTTGCCGGAATTCACCTCTTTATATCATTTTATAAAGCCGATTTCCTTTACTTTGTGCTTTGGGGACGACTCCGTGCCGGTTTGGGCACCGAATCTGAACTTGGTGTCTGGGCTTGGTGTCCGGGCTAGGCAAATTTTTAGGTCCCTTCAGGCCCGCAGCCGCAGCAGGGTGCTAGAAAACCAGTTCCTGCAATGATTCAGAGGCTTCTGACAGTTCTGGTCGGTCGTTATTGGTAAACAAACGCTGAGCGCGATCAAGCGAGCGTTGCGCGCTCTCCATGTGATCATTGGATGTGTACAACAGCGCAAGCACACCGGTCTGGCTGCGATGCATGGCACGTTTGGACACGCTTCTCAAAGAAGCCTGGGACTTTAAGCGGAATTGCCAAGCGCGAACCGGGTCACCGGCATTGATAAAGTAATGGTAAAGCTGCTGGTAGTCGCGCGCCCTGCCCATTTGCGTCACGCTTTCTTCGTACTCAAGTTGCAAATTCAGATTGTCCTGAGTGAGCTGTTGTACAGTGGTTTCATCAAGCCCATTGGCTTGTAGTTGCTCAATCATCGCGCTGGCTTTTAAAGGCCTGCCCGACGATGCATGCAACTTAACTATTTCTATACCTGCTTGCTGTGCTTCGTACAGCTGACCGTGATCGGTATAGCCCTTATAAATAGTTTGGTAAGCTGCGGCAGCCGCTCCAAAGCGATTTAGCGCAAGGTTCTCTTGAACAATGTGATGCAGTTGATCAAGGGCATCGTAAAACTGGCCGTGCGACACTTTCCAGCGTGCTTGCTGCAGCGAATCGTAAGCCAATGCTGCGCGCCGTGCCTGAGCGCGTTTCTTTAAGTTGAGCTCACCTCGCAGCAGCTCAACATTGGCAATACCCATTTCATCACCGAGTTCTTCATAAATTTCCAGCGCTTCATCAAGATACAGCGACGCAGAATCGATGTCCTGGGTACGCAAAGCATTAACACCTAGCATCTTCATCGACTCGCCAAACAACAAGTTGTTATCCTGACCAACAGCTTCACTGGCTTGCATTAATAAATCTTCACTTACCTCTTCGACTGAGCGTTGTGGATATTTCTCGGCGATGTTTTGCAACAGCGCTTTTAGCAAGTTGGAGTTTTTTAATTCAGCAGGAGCTCCATTGGTTAGCGCGCTGGCTACAGAAGTTGCCTCAGTGGTACTGCTTTTATAATGTTGTATCCATTGCACCGCCGCTATTATGGAAAAAGTCAGTATCAGCGGAATCACGTAATCCGTTTTTTTCCTTTGTACTGCCTCTTCAGATAGCTTTGGCTTGTTAGCGTGAACCGACGACGCGCGAGGCGTTTGGGGAGACCGGGGTGCGGGGTGTGGCGTATTTGATTGTTTCATGTGCTGTTGCTCATGCTCAACGTGCCGTTGTATGAGCCTAACTCATAGACCGGCTCAAATCCAATAAGACTGCCTGCATACTTACCTATTGTGTCTACCATGGAATAAGTACGCACTAATTAGCTACTAACCCCAAGTAAAGAACGATAATTACCCATTAATTTGTGACACACGGTGAACCACTGCAACACTCTGTTAACGGCTATTCGGCCAGGTCTTCAATTGCCGATACGGGTTTTGTGCAAGGCAGCAAGGCCTATCAGTATCTAAAAGTACGACTAAAAAGACTGGCTGCCACTAAACAATCCCATTCGTGCAGAACGACTAAGCAAGGCAGTAAAGTAAAAAGATTGCACCGATTATTCTTTAGAAGTGAGCCTAACGATTAATTCTGGCAACGTGTGAAAGAGAGGCGGCATAGGAAATGGCCATCCCTGGCCGTACTTCTCCCAAATGCAACCACATTGCAGCAGAATTCATTCCCATACTGGCAACCAACGCCAATTGCACCCATTTGGGTCAGGCGACTGCCGCACAAAACAACCAAAGGTGCGGTCAATTATCCCAAGTTGCAGCATCATATTGCATGGCAAGTGAGGCAATAAGTTTCAAAGCACTTAATGTTGTTGTCCACCATACTCACTGATTCGTTACTAAACGCAAAAGCACATGAGCCTGCCTTTAGGAATGCCATTTATTTGCCGTTACATTTAAAAGCATAAACGACTGCCTATTTGGCAGAGTATTTGAACACCTCCAACCATGCCTAAAGAATTGTTCAGTCACACCAGCCCAACTTTATTGATGGTAGATGATGATGAGGAAGATATTTATCTGACTCGTAGGGCATTCTGCGCCTTTAAAAAAGATCTGGTTTTCAACAGCGTCAACGACAGTCATAACCTGTTCGACTACTTATACACACGTGGCAAGTTTGAGCAGCGCAATAAAAATGAAGACCCGCAAGTTATCTTGCTGGACATCAACATTCCTGTTGAAAATGGTTTTGACATTATCAAAAAACTGAAAGCGGACAGTCACTTTGCAGAATTACCCGTTGTGATGTTCTCAACATCAAAAGCCAAAGAGGATATCGACAAAGCGCACAATCTGGGAGCAGC
>CALHOI010000055.1 GCA_938035525.1 uncultured Granulosicoccaceae bacterium | reverse complement strand
CAGAGACGACACAACACCGCCAGTGACAAAGATAAAACGTGTCATAGTTTGAATCTACAGGAGACTAGCACGGAAGGCTTTTGTAGCCCCAGAATGGAAGTAAAGTTTACCAGAATCGCAGCATTCGGACAATTGCGAAACCGCCTTTATGCAAATTCTGAAGCGTCCCTGAAATCAATTGCTACCGCAACATTCCACACGGCAACCAGGCGGCCATCGTTGTATAACAGCGGAATTGCGTCACGTTGCCATGGCGGCACGGCGGCTTCTTGTAAAACTTTTTTAACCGCTTTGTGAAACGCAGGTTCACCGAGTTTGATCAATTCGCCACCAGTGCGGCTGCGAACCGTGATGCTGCCCTGACTTGGTAACTTTATGCCTTGTTCTGCGCAAGCAGCTCTGGACAGTATCTGACCAGTTTCTGCAATAAGCAAATCGTCATAAGGCGCATCCCATTGATGCTCGAATGCCTCGCTGGCACTGTGCCCTACGACCAGGTACAGGTGGTCCCGGTGCCGTCGGAATTCGTACTCACGCACATTGACAATACCGGCCGCATCGTCCCGGGAAAGCAATAGATCGGATACCAGCTGCCGCAAGTCCTGCAGGCGTGGCATGCGCATACCCGCCTGGCGCACCCACAGCCTGACAACGTTATAGCAGCGCTCTCTTGGTAGGGTATTTAAACCGCTGATGCTCAGTTCACTGCGGCCCGGGACACGCACCAGATCAAGATCTTGCTGGGCAACATCGTTTAATGTTTGTACGGCCGCTGCACTGCGCATGGCAGAGCGACTGAGTGTTTGCGTGGCGGCAGGCCAACGCTGAAGCAATAACGGCAGCACTTCGTGTCGGATGAAATTACGATCGAATTGTGTGTCGTTATTGCTCGGGTCCTCAATCCAGCCTAGCCCGTGGAGCTGTGCATAATCGGCCACCGATTGTTGCGTGCACGCGAGCAGCGGCCGCGCCATATAGCCACCGGCAAAGGTTCTTTTCCTGGGAATGGACGACAAGCCATCCGGGCCACTGCCACGCAAAGCCTGGAGCAAAAAAGTTTCGGCCTGGTCATCAGCATGCTGGGCCAGCAATAACTGTTCTCCCACATGCATGACCTCGGCAAAGGCGGCATAACGCGCCAATCGAGCACTGGCTTCGGGTCCGTCGCCACCCTGAGCTACGTCAACACGTCGCACGATCAGTGGCACATTCAGGCCATCGCAAACGTACTCAGCATGACGCACCCACTGCTCGCTGTCTTCTTGTAAGCCGTGGTTAATATGAATGGCGCGTAAACTGATGTCTGGGTGGTCGTGCAGCAATTGCGCTGTGGCATGCAATAAAACATGAGAGTCGATGCCACCACTGTAGGCAACGCTCACATGCGACAATCCGGATTGCGCGTGCAAATATTGGGCGATCGCTTCCACTGGAAGCGTGTTTGCCGAACTCACTTGCTCAGGCTTCCTTGTACTGGCCGTAGGCGCGTAGTTTTTCTAAACGAGCGCTTAATAGGGCCTCGTTGGGCAATCCTGACAGGCGCGCAAGCTCGTCAACCAACACCGACTTAAGTGATTGCGCAACAGCATCGGGATTGCGGTGTGCACCACCCAACGGTTCCTCGATAACGCGATCAACCAAGCCCAGCTCCAGCAACCGCTCGGACGTGACACCCATGGCTTCAGCAGCATCTGCCGCGCGATCAGCGCTCTTGTACAAAATAGAGGCGCAGCCCTCTGGACTGATCACAGAATAAATACTGTACTGAAGCATCATGACCTGATCGCCAACACCAATCGCTAAGGCGCCTCCGGAGCCACCTTCACCAATAACGGTGCAAATAATCGGCGTTTTAAGGTCGGCCATAACAAACAAGTTGCGCGCAATAGCCTCACTTTGGCCGCGTTCTTCAGCTCCCACACCCGGGTATGCACCTGGTGTATCGATAAACGTGATAACCGGCAGCTGAAAACGTTCGGCCATTTCCATGAGGCGTTTCGCTTTGCGATAGCCTTCTGGTCTTGGCATACCAAAATTATGATGTATTTTTTCTTTGGTATCGCGGCCCTTTTCATGACCGATGACCACAACAGGTTTGCCGTTCAGTCGAGCAATTCCACCAATAATGGCCGAATCGTCGCCGTAAAGTCGGTCGCCGTGCAATTCATCAAAGTCGGTAAAAACGCTGTCGATATAAAAGCGCGTGTAAGGCCGTTGCGGGTGGCGGGCCAGTTGGGTGATTTGCCACGATGACAGTTTGGCAAAAATGCTTTGCGTGAGTGAATCACACTTGTTTTTGAGTCGATCGATTTCTTCGCTGATGTTGATATCAGCGTCATCGGATGCGAACTGCAGCTCCCGAATTTTAGCTTCAAGTTCAGCAATTGGTTGTTCGAAATCCAGAAAATTCGGGTTCATGTGATCAAGGCGCGCATCGCTATTCTTAGTACCGTATTCTACCGCAGTAGAGGCCTAATAGACCAACTCAACACTGCCATCACCCGTCAGCTGATTTAAATTAGCGATAAGTTCGTGTTGCGGGTTGACCCACCACAGCTGTCCTGCCTGTATTCGCGCTGTGGCATGGCCGTTGTCGTATTCGAAACACACGGGCGTACTGCCACTTTTAAAGCCCTCCAACGTGGCCAATAATTGCTCAAGCCCATTTTCCCGCAATTGGTCTTGCTTCAAGTTGATAACCAACCGTCTGGCAAAACGCGAGCGCGCCAATCCCATGTCATAGATTTCGCGCGCTCGAATTTTATAACCACCGTTGAAATCGTCCGGACTGACATCGCCATCAACCACCAGCACATCATCTTTGATAATCAGGTGAGCACTGCTGTCGATCAGTTCGGCTTGCAAGCTGACTTCCACTCGCCCGGTTTGATCATCCAGCGTTACAAAAGCCATACGACGACCCTGCACTTCTCGAAAACGCACCGCCATAACCAGGCCAGCGGCAATAACCGGCACGCCTTTTTGTCGATAGCTGGGCACATTGTCGTTACTGCCCGCTTTGCTACAAATGATTTTTAAATTACCGTGCGTGAATTTTTCAAGCTCTGCTTTAAATTCATTAATTGGATGACCGCTTAAATACAAACCAAGGGTGTCTTTTTCGGCGCGCAAGCGTTCCCGGTCCGACCAATCGGGCAAGGTTTGCATGGCCGTGGTTTTTGCCGCCGAATCGATATCCTCTGCAGGAGCGGCATCCAAACCAAACAAGTCGTTTTGCCCTGCAGCCCGATCACGGTGCATTTGATCGGCGCCGTGCAATGCAGCACCTAAATGTGCAAACAGCGACGCTCGATTGGGACCAAGGGAATCGGCAGCCCCCGACTTGATTAACGCTTCGAGTACGCGACGATTCACACTGCCCGGATCGGCGCGGCGACATAAATCATCAAGGTCATTAAACGCACCATGGTTATCACGCTCAACCAGTACGTTCGCCAACGCTGCCTCGCCAACACCTTTAATTGCCCCTAACCCATAGACAACCGTTTTATCATCGAGTACTGAAAAGCGCACGGTAGATTGATTAACACTCGGTGGTCGAACGGTTAAGCCCATGGCATTGCATTCTTCGATAAGTACCACCACCTTTTCGGTGTTATCCATATCTGCCGATAATACCGCCGCCATAAAGGCAGCCGGATGATGACACTTTAACCACGCTGTTTGGTAGGACAACAAGGCATACGCAGCAGAGTGGGATTTATTAAACCCGTAGCCGGCAAATTTTTCTACCAGATCAAAAATGTTGCCGGCCAGGTCTTTATCGATACCGTTGGTTTCGCATCCTTCGAGAAATCCCACACGTTGCTTAGCCATTTCCTCGGCCTTTTTCTTACCCATGGCGCGACGTAAAATATCGGCACCACCCAACGAAAAGCCACCCATCACCTGCGCTATCTGGATAACCTGTTCCTGATATAAAATAATGCCGTAGGTGGGTTCGAGTATGGGTTGAAGAATATCGAGTTGATAATCTTCGTGCGGCCAGGCCAATGGTTTACGACCATGCTTTCGATCAATAAAGTCATCCACCATGCCCGACTGAATTGGACCGGGTCGATAAAGCGCAACCAGTGCGACAATCTCTTCAAAGTTATCGGGTTGCAAACGTTCTATCAAACGCTTCATGCCACCGGATTCAAGCTGAAAAACAGCCGTGGTCTGCGCTTTTTGCAGCAACTGATACGTTGGTGCATCATCTAGCGGCAAGGCCAGTAAATCTATTTTTTCATCACGGTGAGCATTAATTTCTTTAACCGCGTTGTCGATAATGGTCAGTGTGCGTAAACCAAGAAAATCAAATTTGACCAGACCAACGGCTTCGGCATCATCTTTATCAAATTGCGTCACCAGAGAGCTACCATCGGCTTCACAATACAACGGTGTAAAGTCCGTTAAAGCCGTTGGTGCGATAACCACACCACCGGCATGCTTACCGGCATTACGTGCCAGACCTTCTAATGACAAGGCCATGTCCAGCAATGAGGTGACTTCTTCGTCTTCTTTATAAGCTCGGGAGAGATCTTCAGATTCCTCCAGTGCTTTTGTTAGTGTCATGCCAACTTCAAACGGCACCATTTTGGCAATACGATCGACAAAGCCATAGGGGTGACTCATGACACGCCCTACATCGCGCACGACCGCTTTTGCTGCCATGGTGCCATAAGTAATAATTTGCGAGACTCGTTGAGCGCCATACTTTTGCGACACGTATTGAATAACGCGATCGCGTCCGTCCATGCAAAAGTCAATATCGAAGTCGGGCATGGACACACGCTCAGGATTAAGAAAGCGCTCGAACAGTAAATCGTATTCCAATGGGTCAAGATCAGTAATTTTCAACGCGTATGCCACCAACGACCCTGCACCAGAACCACGTCCTGGCCCGACCGGTATATCGTTTTCACGCGACCACCTTATAAAGTCGGCCACAATTAAAAAGTAACCGGGGAATTCCATTTGCGTGATGACATCGAGTTCTTGTTGCAAGCGCTCGTCATACGGCTTACGGGTTTGTGCAAAGTCTTCAGAGCTGGTGTCGTACAGTTGCTCCAGACGTTCTTCCAATCCTTCTGCGGATAATTGGCGAAAGTAATCCGATTCGGTCATGCCTTCGGGGATGGGAAAATCGGGTAACACCGGCTTACCAAGAGACAATTGCAAGTTACAACGCTTGGCAATTTCAACGCTGTTTTCCAGCGCACTCGGTATGTCGCTGAATAAAGAACACATTTCTTCTTCAGTTTTGAGGTACTGATATTCGGAGATTTTTTTGGGCCGTGAAGTGTCAGCCAATACGTAGCCAGACTGGATACACTCGCGCGCTTCATGAGACGCGAAGTCGTCACGGTGAATAAAACGAACATCATTGGTGGCCACAACCGGTATACCACATTCAGAGGCTATGTCGCAGGCACCACGAATGTACTGCTGCTCACCGGGGCGATCGGTACGGGTTAGTTCAAGGTAATAGCGATCGCCGAACAGGTTCTGCCAGAACTGCGCAGTGTTTTTTGCTTCTGATTCTTGTCCACGCTGCAGCGCATCGGCAACATCACTTTCAACACCGCCTGATAACATGATGATGCCTTCGTGTGAATCCAGCATCCACTCTTGCTGAATCACAGGTGTACCCGAGTGCTGCCCTTCTTGATAACTTCGAGACACTAATCGGGTCAGATTCCCATAGCCAATATCATTTTGCACTAGTAGTTGTGCACGGAAAACAATCGCTTTTTTAGGGTCGGGTTGAATACGAACATCGACACCGGCAATCGGCTTAACACCACCTGAGAGTGCTGCACGATAAAATTTGACCAGCGAAAACAAGTTAGCACGATCGGTTACCGCAACAGCCGACATACTGTCGGCTACTTTGGCAATAAGCGGCTTAATGCGTACCGTGCTATCAATAAGTGAGAATTCGGTATGAACACTTAGATGTACAAAACGTTCGCTCATGCTTTAGTGGTTTTTTTAGTTGTGCGTTGTTTAGGCATAGTCGTTTTAGTTTCGCGCACTTTAGCCACTCTCATTTTAGACCCGCCCATTTTAGACCCGCCCTTTTTAGTCCCACCCAGAAGCGCATTTCTGACCGGAGCAAACGATTGCCTGTGTAATGGGGTTACGCCGTGTTCCATGATAGCCGCTCGGTGCTGTGCTGTAGGGTAACCCTTGTGTCGATCGAAGCCAAATTGTGGGTGTTGCTGATGCAGCTCAACCATTTGCCGATCCCGACAGACTTTGGCAATGATCGATGCTGCGCTAATGGACTGGACTCGCTGGTCACCCTTAACAATGGCTTGCGCGGGATAATTCAGATCCGGAAGCCGATTGCCGTCCACCAGCACCAGCTGAGGAACCATTCCCAAGCCCTCTACCGCCCGTTTCATCGCCAGCATACTGGCGTGCAAGATGTTTAGTTTGTCTATTTCCTGTACAGACGCTTCTGCAATGCAGAAAGCCAAGGCATTGGCGCGAATTTGCTTGTCCAGCGCTTCACGACGTGATTCATCCAACAGCTTTGAGTCCAAAAGACCTGCAATTGGCTTCTTTGGGTTCAAGATAACGGCTGCCGCGACCACCGCACCCGCCAACGGGCCTCGCCCCACCTCATCAACGCCAGCGATTAAATGCGCTTGCTGGGCGTTGGGCTTGGTCGATTTGGGCGGCATAATACGCAATATACTTTGTGTTGAGTGTTAGCCCAAGTACACTATCAGAATGACAACAGCCACAGCGCCAAAGAGCACCGAAAAAATGTCGCAAGATGACACATCGCCATCCGCAAACAGTGGCAACGCCTTACGCATGGCCGTGGTTGGCACAGGTTACCTGGGGCGCTTTCATGCACAAAAATACCAGCAGCTTCAACACTGTGAGCTCATTGCCATTAGCGATGTGGACGAAAAAAGAGCAGCTGAGATTGCCAGCGAAGTCGACACAAACGCGGTAGCTGATCATCGCGACTTAATTGGTCGTGTGGACGCTGTTAGCATTGCCTCGCCTACCACAACCCATTTTGCAGTTGCCAAGGACCTACTAAACGCTGGCATACACGTGTTGGTGGAAAAACCCATGACCGTCACGGTTGCCGAGGCTGAAGAGCTGATTGCCATTGCCAAAAACAAACGATGCGTGCTGCAAGTTGGTCATTTAGAGCGATTTAATCCGGCACTGCTATCGGTGGCCGATCAAATTAAAGCGCCGATTTTTATTGAATCACATCGCCTGGCTCCGTATACCTTGCGAGGCGCTGACGTTAACGTGGTTCTGGATTTAATGATTCACGACATAGACATCATTATGCATTTGGTCGACGCCGACCTCAGTGCTATCCATGCCAACGGTGCTCCAATTGTTTCAAGCGCAACCGACATTGCCAACGCCAGACTCGAATTCAGTAATGGTTGTGTGGCTAATGTTACCGCGAGTCGCGTAAGCGGCAAAGTAGAGCGGCGTATGCGATTTTTCCAAAAAGACACTTACATAGCAGTCGATTTTCAGGAAAACAATTCTCGCATTTGCACCGTTAACCGGAATAAGCCAGACAAAGATGGCGTGCCCGCAATAGACTGCGTCGACGAAACCCTTGAAAAAGGCGATGCGATTCGTGCCGAAATAGAGGCGTTTATACATTCTATACAAACCGGCACTCGTCCGTTAGTCAGTGGCGAAGACGGGTTGCGGGCGCTAAAAACCGCAATTGAAATAGAACTTAAACTCAGTTAAAAACGCATATGCTTCACGCACCTGATCGTGGTTTTACCAATGCCGAGTTTGAACAACGCACGCAGCGGGTCCAGCTAGCCATGCAAGCTGACGGCATGGATGCTTTGCTGCTTACCACACCAGCAGACATTTATTATTTCAGTGGCTTTCTAACGCAATTCTGGCAAAGCCCAACACGCCCCTGGTTTTTATTGATTCCACAATCAGGCAAACCAGTAGCCGTCATTCCAGGCATTGGTCTTGAGTGTATGCAACGAACCTGGATTGACGACATTCGCGTTTGGGCAGCTCCTCACCCAAGTGATGATGGTGTGAGCTTATTGGTGGCCACCGTTAAAGAATTATGTGGTGACTCGCCAAAGCTCGGTGTGCCCATGGGCCAGGAAACACACATTCGCATGCCGCTGAACAGCTTGAGCCAATGCCAAAAAGAATTAAAGTCTGGACATTGGATAGATGCAACACAAGTGATTCGATCTGTACGAGCAATAAAATCAAAACACGAAATAGAAAAAATAAAATACATCTGTAGCATTGCATCCAAAGCTTTTTCACGCGTGCCAACTTATGAGCTAACCGGACGCAATACGATCGATTTATTCAGGCAATTTAAAATGAGTTGTCTTGAATTAGGAGCAGATGATTGCGCCTACCTGGTTGGTGCTGCAGGGCCTGACGGCTACACCGATGTCATTTCACCACCAGGTCCACGCGCATTACAAAAAGGCGATGTGTTTATGCTGGACACCGGATGCGTATGGGACGGCTATCATTGCGATTTTGATCGTAACTTTGCCGTGGTTCACGCAAGTGATGAAGCGCATCGGGCCTATGGCATATTATGGGAAGCAACTGAGCGAGCCATTGAAGCGCTTAAGCCAGGGATGACTTGCAAAGAGTTATATCAAGTTATGATGGATGCCATGCCTGGAACCGACGGAGGCAACGTAGGCCGAATCGGTCATGGCTTGGGTATTGATCTAACCGAACCACCATCACTGACCGCATTCGACGAAACCGAATTGAAAGAAAACATGGTGATGACCCTGGAGCCAGGTATTAACTATGGCAATGGGCTCACCATGGTGCATGAAGAGAATCTGGTTATCCGCGCCAACGGCGCAGAATTGTTAAGTACTCGGGCATCCCAAACACTGCCCATTTGCCAGCGCATGTGACCGGTTACCATCGGATACAAAATACTGTGACAAGTTAGTCCCCAGCACATTGATCATGCCGGTATTATCTTAAAAACTGCCCGGCGCTAACCAAGCTCGCCAGCGCAACATCAACACAAGGAATCAGGCCGTGCAAACCAAATCAATCAATATAGTCTTTTTTATTGCAGCGCTTGCACTAACCGGTTGCTCGAGCAACGATGACGACTCTGAAACCGGTACTGAATCAACGAGCACGGGCGGGGCGAATAGCGATGGCGCCGATCAGTTTTTCTTTGGTGGAACGATTTGCTCAAATACGGCGGAGGACACATTTCCGACCACCGGCGGCTCGACTGATACAACAGAACAAACAACATCCGGCGCAGACAGCACATCAACAGACACGCAAACAGAGACGGACACAGAAAGTGCAAGCGATGTCGAGGTTGATTGCAGCGCAGAACTCAATCGTAATCTACCCGGGCCCGGTGTCGCTAATACAGGAGAGGGGTCACTTAGCTATGATGAAAACAACATCACCTTAAGTGCCGCCACAACAGACTACGACGAGAACGACAATTTCAATGACACGGTTTCTTTTGTTCTGATTTTACACGATGGCGAAACCCGTTCATCCGTTCTCAGTGCAACATCGGAGGGCTTAAACGAAATCGTGACTGAAACACGAGTTGATTGGGGTGTTTACAATGCGTCGATTGGTTTTATGATTGAACTTAATCAAGCCAATGCAGCAAGCTTTACTGGCGGCAGCTTTGACATTTTTGCACTTGATGAGGAGCCAAGTCAGATCACTTTCAACTATGCATCATTCAGTTTTTTATTGGAAGACAAAGACGGCAACTCGTTTATCTCTGATATCAGTGAAATGGTTCCAGTGGTCTCGGGTAACATAAATGTGACCGGTGCACAGCCAGATTGGTCGGTGATACTGGATGCAACACTGGAAGATGGCAGAACCATTACCGGAGCTTACAACGGCTCGTTTTATGCTTTACCACTTGAATAACGTTAGCGGGTTTTTGCTAGACTATTTTTGCTAGACTATGTTTGCAGATTTGCAATAACTTTTTTTTCTAATGGCGTAGTCTGTTTTTTTCAAATTTCCAGCAGCGTATGTTATTGAACATAATATGGCTTGGCGTTTTTCGTGACGTTATGCTAACGCTGGTACGGGCCGTTACAGTACGCAAATTTGGACCTCTATACTATTTGCACACCGCATCAGGTTATGTCTAACCGATAAGTAAAAGGACAAACGAGCAAAACTTATGGATAGAAACACTTTGGACAACACACTCAAATTCAAGCTCAGCGCCATACTGATTGCCGTCTCTTTAGTCACTGGCTGCGGCGGCTCTTCGTCTGACTCATCGGCAAGCAACCCAGACAACAACGCTGGGAACGATTCTGGACAAAACAATAACGGTTCAATCAACGCCAGCCAGAACAATGGCTTTGTCACATTCGAGTCTGGTCAAGTTCGGCCACTGGCACTAAGCGCCGATGGCCAATCCTTGTTGGCAACCAACACGCCGGCAGGAAACCTCGAGTTATTCACCATCAATGAATCGGGTGTTACGCCACGTCACACTGTACCTGTTGGCCTTGAGCCGGTCGCTGTGGCATTGCGCAACGATTCACAAGCCTGGGTTGTCAATCATTTATCGGACAGCATCAGCATTGTGGATTTAACCTTAAACCCACCGCGTGTCGTTAACACATTGCTTGTTGGTGACGAACCACGAGACATCGTATTTGCTGGTACCGACAATCGCTATGCGTTTATCACCACCGCACACCGAGGACAAAACGGCGGCGACGACGAACCCATCGATGCCGAACTGTATACACCTGGGGTTGGACGCGCTGACGTATGGGTTTTTGATAGCAACAACCTGGGCACATCACTGGGTGGCGAACCAACCGACATAGTCACCTTGTTCGGTGATACGGCGCGCGCGCTGGAGGTCAGTAACGATGGCAGTAAAGTGTACGTAGCCGTTATGCATTCGGGTAATAAAACCACCGCCATCGGCGAAATAGAGTTGGCAAAACCCGGACCAACGCAAAGCGCTGATGGTGCCGAAGCGCCGGATACCGGTTTAATTGTGCAACAGGAAGGTAATCAGTGGATTGATGAAACGGGTGCCGCCGCCGACCTCAATGGCACAATCTACAGCGATCTTGTGCCTTTTTCACTACCCGATTTGGATGTTTTTGTGCTAAGCGCCACTGCCAACCCACAAGTGCTGGAAACATACAGCGGTGTTGGTACAACGCTGTTTAATATGGTCGTTAACCCGGCAAACGATGACTTACTGATTTCAAACACAGAAGCGCTTAACGTTAATCGTTTTGAAGGTCAGGGTTTTGCGAGCAGTTCGGTTCGCGGCGATTTTTTACGCAATCGAGTCAGCATTATTTCCGACGGTGCGGTTAGCACGCAAAACCTGAACACTCACATAGACCGATCAGCTGCCAGCGCTGACGATACCTTACGCGCCTTGTCAATATCCCAGCCCATGGGGATGGCAATCGACGATTCAACCAATCGACTTTATGTCACAGGCTTTGGTTCAGGAAAATTGTTTATCTATAATACCGACGCCATTGGTGACGATAACTTTCCTTCAACACCACGCCAAGCAGTGGATGTCAGCGGCGGGCCAACAGATGTCGTGCTAAACAGCGATGCAACGAAAGCCTATGTATTAACACGGTTCAACAACAGCGTAGCAGTGATTGATACAAACACGCTGCAACAAGAACAGGCGCTTGCTCTATTTAACCCGGAACCCGAGCATGTCGTTGCAGGCCGACCGTTTCTCTATGCAGCACAAAACACATCTCGCTTTGGCGATGTATCGTGCGCCAGTTGCCATGTGTTTGGCGATACCGATGGACTGGGTTGGGACTTGGGTAATCCCGATGCAGCTGTTGTTGATAACCCCAATGAATTTGTTAATGCGTTTGTGTCCGCAGCCAACCCGCAGTTTCACCCAATGAAAGGCCCAATGAGCACGCAAAGCTTACGGGGTCTTGCAAATGCTGGCCCCATGCACTGGCGAGGTGATCGCACTGGCACCAGAACCGGCGAACAAGAAACGCTGGAACTGGCCGCCTTTAAAGAATTCAATGAAGCCTTTGTTGAGCTACTGGGTAATGATCGCGCGTTGTCAGAAACAAACATGACGGCCTTCGCAGAATTTGCACTGGCCATAACATACCCGCCGAACCCGATTCGCGCTCTGGATAATTCTTTGAACGACGCAGAAGCGGCGGGCCAGCAGATATTTTTTAACGAACGGACAACTGGTGACATTCTAACCTGCAATCAGTGCCATACCCTAAATGCTGATGAAAACCACTTTGGTACATCAGGTAAAAGCAGCATAGAGGGCGATGACATATCGCAAGAATTCAAAGTCCCACACTTTCGCAACCTGTATCAGAAAGTCGGTAAATTTGGCAACGCCGGTCGCTTCTCATCGAGCACTGGCAACTTTGGTGATCAAATCAAGGGCTTCGGCTTCATGCACGATGGCAACATGGATACTTTGCAAAATTTCTTTAAAGGCAGTGTGTTCAGTTTCTCTGACGACAATGCCGTTAACGAACAAAAAATTCAGCAAGTCGTTGAGTTCGTTATGTCATCAGACAGTAACCTTGCGCCGATTGTGGGCCAGCAAGTCACCATAAACAGCCAAACAGGAGCTGACAGTCTTAATCGCTTGAACCTGTTAGCCGAACGCGCACAGATTGGCGGCAGCGCACGCGAGGAGTGCGACCTGGTAGCCAAAGGCGTTGTGGAAAATGAACAACGCGGATACTTTATGAATGAAGGTACAAACCTGCAAAGCGATCGCTCTGGCGAAGCCATTAGCTTGGAACAGCTAATCGCTCTGGCGACTCAAGATCTGGCGGGCATCACGTTTACCTGCCTGCCACCTGGCTCAGGTGTCTGGTTTGGTATTGATCGTGATCAGGATGGCGTGCTTAATAATGACTAGGGCTTGCGATAAACAA
>CALHOI010000054.1 GCA_938035525.1 uncultured Granulosicoccaceae bacterium | reverse complement strand
GGTCCTAACGGTTGCGGCAAATCCACTTTAATCAATTTATTATTGGGCAAGCTCGAACCGCAGCAGGGTCACATCAAGCACGGAACACAACTTGAAATAGCCTACTTTGACCAGCTTCGTGCCGCTTTAAATCCCGAGCTTTCTGCCGCCGATAACGTCAGCGAAGGGCAAGACACGCTAAACATCAATGGTGTGCAAAAACATATAATGAGCTACATGCAGGACTTCCTGTTTGCTCCTGATAGAGCCCGAGCGCCGATCACTGCGCTTTCTGGTGGCGAAACCAATCGACTGTTGTTGGCCAAGCTTTTTCTAAAACCCTCCAACGTGCTGGTTCTCGATGAACCCAGCAACGACCTTGATGTTGAAACACTGGAATTACTTGAATCGCTACTGTCTGAGTACAAAGGCACAGTCATTCTTATTAGCCACGATCGAAAACTACTCGACAACGTCGTTACCCGCAGCCTGGTTTATCAAGGCAACGGTCGGTTTGTTGATGTGGTGGGTGGATACACAGATTTTTTACGCGAACTCAAAACGTCCACCACATTAAAACCCATCTTCGGTGACGACGCGCAAGATGCACGCTCCGGCAAACCGGAACTCACCAAAACCAACTCAACACAAAAAACAGCCACAGCTAAAAACGAACAATCAAAAAAGCCTGAGAAAAAACGCAGCTACAAGGACCAGCGTGAGCTTGACGAGCTGCCAGCCAAAATTAATGAACTGGAAAAACGCATCGAAGATTTACATGCACAAATTGCTGCTGCTGGATTTTACGACGACAAAGACAATGCTGATCGTGTACTACAAGACGCGGAAAGTACGCAAAAAGCAATTGATACGGCCTATCAACGCTGGGAACTTCTGGAAGGCTAGCAATGCCAGACCATCTTCTGCCCGTCCTAAAACACACCCCCTAAAATAATGCAAGGATTCGCTGTATTCGCATCGGATTACAACGTCAACCCTTCATCACATTAAAGTATCCAAAAAAGCTCGCTCGCAGGCACTTTTTGGCTTAAATTACACAAATACCGC
Source organism: uncultured Granulosicoccaceae bacterium (assembly GCA_938035525.1). Classification (GTDB taxonomy): domain Bacteria; phylum Pseudomonadota; class Gammaproteobacteria; order Granulosicoccales; family Granulosicoccaceae; genus Granulosicoccus. The sequence goes on along the minus strand of CALHOI010000054.1, from coordinate 6,884 downwards.
CTTGGATTTTATTGCTTAGGCAAGCTTTCTCTGGTACGGTTCTAGTACTGCCCGAACCACGTTGATCAAGCAACGAGGTCTCGGTGGCGGGTTAGAGGCTTTGCTACTACAACACCTGTTTTCAAGCAGCAGACAATCCCATAGCCCTCATTAGTGCGGCTTGAATTTGAAAGCAGCTTGAACGTGAAAACGGTTTGAATTTGAAATTGGCTTGATTTGATTCGAATAACAAAGCCACTTTAACTTATAGACCTGGTTTGTTTGTCCAAAGCTAACGCGTCTCTTGGCGCATTAATTGGAGGATGGAATTTTGTTCAGTCTTAAAAAATCATTACTAGTTGGCGCAGTTGCAGCAGGGCTTTGCTCAGCCGCTTACGCCGAAACCACAACTTTGCGTATTCAAACGCACTTCTCACCAGAAACTCATAACGGTAAAGCGGCCGCTAAATGGGCCGAAGACGTCAACATGATGTCTGGCGGTGATATCGAACTCGAAATGTTTTACTCGTCATCGGTTGTTAAGTCGGTAGAAACTTTCGATGCTGCCGTTAACGGTATCCTTGATTGTGATATGACGGGCGGCTCTTACCAAGTTGGTAAAGACAAAGCCTTTCAATTCACGGGTGACTTAATGGGCGGCTACTCAAACCCGTACCAAATGATGGGATGGTTGCTGCACAACGGTGGTCGTGAGGCTGTTAACGAGCTGTACAACAGCTACGACATGGAATTCGTTGGTTGGTGGGTACCAGGTCCTGAGTCTCTGTCTTCAACCAAGCCTATTCGCAATGTTGGTGACTTTAAAGATTGGAAATTCCGATCACCTCCTGGTTTGGCCACACTGGTTTTCGCAAACCTGGGCGCATCGCCAATCGTCATGGATTTCAATGAAATTTTTACCGCACTTGAAACTGGTCTGATTGACGGCGCCGATGCGGCAAACGTCAGCACTAACGTGGGCTTAGGTCTTTATGATATTGCTGAGCACACGAACTATCCTGGTTTCCACTCAATGCCTGCCGATCACCTGGCTTGCAACAAAAAAGTGTGGGATGGCATGCCTGATGCGCACAAGAAAATCCTGGAAGTTTCCATGGAAGCATTGGCACTTCGCATCTCCACTGAGACCGCCATCATGAATGCAAAAACCGCACAAGAGCTTGCAGATAAAGGTGTCAACCTGTATGACTGGGCTGCTGAAGACTTGGCCGAGTACCGTGCTGCTGTAAAAAAAGGCTGGGAAGAGTTTGCTGATAACGATTTAGCGAAAGCGTTGTTGAAATCACACATCGACTTCCTTGTTGACCAAGGCGCAATGCAATAAGCCTTAGGTTCAGGCTTATTGATAGTTAGCTTTTCAGTAAACTTTTCAGCAAAAAAGTGGGGCCTCAGGGCCCCACTTTTGTTTGTTTTGATTGGTTTGCTGGCTTGCATTTAATGCGGACTGCGGAGTAGCAATGATCGAGCATAAAAGAAAGGGCTGGGTAGATGCCATTACCTGGCGATTTAGCCGAGTGGCCATGCTGTTGCCGGCACTGATTGTGGCGATCATGAGCTACGAAGTCTTCATGCGTTATGTGCTTGAAAAACCCACCATATGGGTCAACGAAATGAGCCTTTGGATGGGTGGCTGGGTTTACCTTACTGCTGGCATCTACGCCATGCAGCAACGCAGCCACATTCGCATCACGATTCTCTACGATATTGTGCCTCGCTGGATTCGAAAACTGTTCGACATTATCTCGGTAACACTGATAGTCATCTGGGCGTTTTGCACAGTGTGGGGCGGCTTTAACGAAGGATGGGATGCCCTGCTCAATTGGGAGCGATTCGGCACCGCATGGGATCCACCGATTCCTGCAACAACGCAGCCACTGATACTGGTGATTATGGTGATCATCGCTATCCAGGCAGTTTCCAATCTGTTCACCGATTGGAACGATGAAGATGACCCACTCATGACCGACGAGATGCAAGCCGAAATAGAAGAATTAAAGCGCGCACAAGGTGTCGATGATTATCAGCCAGCAAAAGGCACCGAGGACTAAGCAGTGGATATCGGAACTATTTCATTAATTCTGCTGATCTCATTATTGGTTCTACTGGCGATCGGCATGCCTTTGGGCTTTGCGTCAGGCATTCTTGCCGTAGCAGTCCTCATTATGAAGTTCGGCCCCGAATTGCTGTTCTCAGAATTTGGGCGTGGACCTTTAAACATATTGGTCCAGCGGATGTATGGTTTGACGACCGACTACGTCATCATTTCCGTACCGCTCTTTATATTTATGGCAACGCTGCTTGAACGCAGCGGTATTGCCAGAGACATGTACAACTCGCTAAGCATGTGGCTAAACAGAACCCGTGGTGGTATCGCACTGGTCACGTCAGTCATGGCGGTGGTCATGGCCGCTATGTCTGGCATCATCGGTGGTGAAGTTGTGCTGTTGGGTTTAATCGCATTACCGCAAATGTTGCGTTTAGGCTACGATCAAAACCTCGCCATAGGAACCATCTGCGCCTCCGGCTCGCTTGGCACCATGATTCCACCGTCAATCGTTTTGATCATGTACGGACTCATTACCGAAACATCTATACACGCGCTATTCCAGGCCGCGTTCGTCCCCGGCTTCCTACTGGCAAGCCTGTACATGGTGTACATTATTATCCGTACCCGAATAAACCCATCGCTGGCGCCGCTACCCGAGCTTGGGCCCGACGACATGAACGGCAGGGACAAAGCGGTTTACGGTTCTGCATTGATCGCTTTACTGGTTTGTCTTGCTTTACTGGTTCTGATTATCAGAGCATTTTTTCTTGATCACTATGACCGCATCACCGAAGAACATTCCATGGTCTCTGACGGCTTCATCAGAAACGCAGCAATTGTTGTAGCCGCGCTGGTGGCCTTTCTATTGTTTTTTATCAAGCCTGCTCGAGTATCAAAAGCCTGGGATGCAGGCAAAGGCATGGTTGCCCCGTTGCTGGTTGTGTTTGTTGTGCTGGGTTCTATCTATGGTGGTGTAACGGGTATTACAGAAGCTGCAGGCATGGGCTCAGTGGCCGTTCTGATACTGATCATTTTGCGCGGCGAGTTCTCGTTTCAACTGGTGTATGAAGCGTTGATGCGCACCTTTAAATCCACTGGCACCATTATCTGGGTAACCTTCGGTGCAACCGCATTGGCCGGCGCTTACACCATTGTTGGTGGCCCAACCTATGTTGCTAACCTGATTATCGGTGCAGACCTGCCCACCATTGGTGTGCTGCTAATGATGATGCTGATCTTTTTATTCCTGGGCGCTTTTATGGACTGGGTCGGTATTGTGTTATTGGTTATGCCGGTATTTCTGCCCATTGTGGCAAAGCTACCAGTGGAGGAACTCGGTTTATTCGGTCCTTTAACTGATGCGCGATCTTTTGTACCGGTGTGGTTTGGTATCCTGTTTTGCGTGAATATGCAAGTCAGCTTTCTGTCGCCACCATTTGGCCCCGCGGCGTTCTACCTTAAATCAGTAGCACCGCCGCACATTACACTGCCGGCAATATTCCGTGGCTTTTTGCCTTTCATCATGATTCAGTTGGTTGTATTAATGGTGGTACTGTTCTTCCCGGAAATCACGATGATGCTGAGATAGATTAAATCTCTATACACATAGTTGTCAGTTATTAACGACAAGCGAGTGATCGCTTGTCGATTAATGAACAGCAAACACAGCGTTAAGGTGATTTTTAAAGCAGGGATTGTTTGGACAGGCCAACGTGCTAAGACAGAGCAACAATCTACAACATCAGTAAACTTTCGCCGTGCATTTCCGTTGGTTGATCAAGCCCCATTAACTGCAGAATCGTTGGGGCTATGGACGGTAAACCCTTACCGTTCTTTAAGCTCCATTCCTGCTCACCTTTAACAACACAGGCCACCGGAAAAGTCGTGTGTTGTGTATGAGGTTCACCAGTGATGGGGTCTTTTAACATGTCAGCATTACCGTGGTCGGCGGTAAGCACAATAGAATAACCATTGTTTATGGCTGCTTCCCACAACCTGCCGACTTTCTCGTCTACCACCTCTACCGACTTAATCACTGCATCAGGAACACCGGTGTGGCCGACCATATCGCCATTAGCAAAATTCACAACGATCAGGTCGTGTGCCTTATTATTTAGTGCGGCTTCAATACCAACGGTTATGCCTTCGGCGCTCATCTCAGGTTGTAAGTCGTAAGTGGCTACCTTCGGCGAATCAACCAGCAAACGTTCTTCGCCCGGTAATGGGTCATCAAGGCCACCATTAAAGAAAAAGGTGACATGCGGGTACTTTTCAGTTTCAGCCGCACGTAATTGTTTTAGTCCGGCATCGGATACCACTTGCCCCAAGGTATTGGATGCGGCATCTTTGGTAAATGCACACGGGAATGGATAAGACGACTCGTATCGCGTCATGGTCGTCAAGCTGATGGGTGCAAATTGGCCACGATCAAACTCATCGAACGAATCAAACCCTAACGCTTCACTGATTTCACGCGGACGGTCATTTCTGAAATTGAAAAACACGACTTCATCATTTGCCTGCATACCTTGATAGTCACCAATGACAGTGGGCAATACAAATTCATCGGTTTTGTCACTGGCGTAGGCGGCATTCAGTGCAGCCTCGGCATTGTCGGCGCGTTCACCTTGTGCATGAGCCAGCGCTTTCCAGGCCTGCTCTACTCTGTCCCAGCGCTTATCACGATCTAAAGCGTAGTAGCGGCCGATAACAGTGGCTATAGTGCCGCCCGCTTGTTGCAACGCTGTTTCAACCGACGGCAAATAATCCTTGGCACACGCAGGTGCTGTATCACGGCCATCGGTGATCATATGTACTACTGGCTGAACCTTATGGTTTTTGCACAAACTGATCAGTGCCAGCAAGTGATCAACATGACTGTGAACACCACCGTCTGAAACTAAGCCAAGTAAATGCAGCGGCCGATTGTTCTGCCCGGCACGCTCTACAGCTGCCACCAGCGCCTGATTGCTGTCAAAGGTGTTGTCTTTGATGGCATCATTTATCTTGACAAGATCTTGCTTTAACACGGTGCCTGCACCCAAACTAAGATGCCCGACTTCTGAATTACCCATTTGCCCATCCGGCAAGCCCACGGCTTTCCCAGACGCCTCAATCAGGCACACATTGTTTTGCGCATAGATACGATCAAGATTGGGCGTTGAGGCTAATGCAACCGCATTGTTCTGCTTGGCAGGGTTAACACCAATACCATCCATGATAATGAGAATAACGGGTTGGCTCATGCGCTAGGGCCCACCATCGCCCGGGTCAATATCGTCAATGTGATCGGTCAAGCTGTTACGATAACTACCGGCTGCCGGTGTTGAAGGTTTTTTGTCTGCCGCGTTTTTTGTACTTGATGTATCGTTTGCGTCATCGGCTTTTTGTTCCAGCATATCGGCTTCCATCTCAGCGTCGTTGCTTGATTCTGATTCGATCATTTGCTCTCGCGCATCCGATGCTTCTTTCACCCACAGTTTAAAGCGCGAAGACAAAATAACGCCTACTTCAAACAGCAGCCACATTGGTACGGCAAGCAGTATTTGCGAAATAACGTCAGGTGGGGTTAAAAACATCCCGATGATGAATGCGCCAACAAATACATAGGGGCGCATTTTTCGCAACTTCTCTGGTGTGGTCACACCCGTAACAACCAGCAAGACGGTTGCTACCGGTACCTCAAACGCAATACCAAAAGCAAAAAAGATCGTGATAACAAAATCCAGATACCGCGCTATATCGGGACTGACCTGCACGCCATCGGGTGCCACGTTTATAAAGAACTTAAACACCAATGGGAATACGACAAAGTAGGCAAACGCCACACCGCAATAAAACAGTAATGTGCTGGACGCCAGCAACGGCGCAACCAGTCGTTTTTCGTGTGAATAAAGCCCTGGCGCCACAAACGCCCAAATCTGATAAAGCAAAAATGGTATGGCCAAAAACACACTGAGCATCAGCGCTAACTTCACTGGAATCAAAAACGGACTCGCCACTTCATAGGCGATCATCTCGGTTCCTTCGGGTAAAAACCGTGACAAGGGTTCGGCCAGGGCCGAATAAACTCGATCGCGAAATGGAAACAAAACAATGAACAGCACAGTCACCGAAAGCACCATTTTTAGCAGGCGATCGCGCAACTCAATCAGATGGGAGAGAAAACCCTGCTCTTGATTTACTGTGTCGTCAGAGGAAGCCAATGTGCATCATCTCTTGTATTTTAATTGGGATTCGGACGCAGTCGCCAATGCAGCACACTTAGTTTTGAGCATTACCATGGGCGGATGATTTCTGGGCGCTGGCATCGCTGCCCGACTCTGAAGCTGACTCTGAAGCTGAATTGGACGCCGACTGACTTACCGTATCAGAGCCTGAATCCTTAGCGCTTGAATTTTCAGAAGCCGCCGTGCTTACGCCTGCATCAATTCGACTTTCTGATGCTGTAGCAGTATCACTTTCGGTTATGTCTTTTTTGATATCGCCAATGGAATTCTGCGCATCTTTCATGGCACCACTGGTGGTGCTTTCGATGTCCTTGGTGGCACTGTGTACCATTTGCCGCAATTCATCGATTTGCTCTTTTTGATCACCCAGTAATTTTTTTAAGTCACCGGTTTCAAGTTCGCGCGAGATATCAGAGCGCACACCTTTGACAAAACGTTGGGCCTTACCAACGTAGCGACCTACTTTTGCAGCAACCTCAGGAAGTCGCTCAGGACCGATTACCACCAGCGCAACAATGCCGATGGTCATCATTTCTAGGAATCCGATATCGAACATAATAGGTGATTGTCGGAAAAGTTAATGCCGTGGAAAAACGCGCAAGTGACTA
>CALHOI010000053.1 GCA_938035525.1 uncultured Granulosicoccaceae bacterium | reverse complement strand
ATAGTGCTTATACGCACAGTGGTTGCGATGATCATCACCTTGGGAATTCTGATGCCATGGGAAGGAGGTTTGAAGAACCTCAGAACTGCGCACCTGCGGCTACACCTAATCCGTGGCCTGTGTGTGGTGGTGGCTAATATGATGTTTTTTCTTGGACTGGCATCACTCGGTATTGCAGAAGCGACAGCCATATTTTTTGTTGCCCCGTTGTTTATTACGGCGCTTTCATTTTTCATACTAAAAGAAGAAGTCGGCGTATACCGATGGTTTGCAGTCGTGATCGGCCTGGTTGGCGTGGTGGTCATGCTCAGACCAGGAACAAGCTCTTTTCAGCTGGCAGCGTTGTTACCGTTGCTGGCTGCATTTGCGTACGCCAATTTGAATATCCTGACCCGCAAAATTGGACTAAGTGATAAAGCCTCCACGATGACGTTTTACATTCAGTTGGTGTTTATATTCGTTTGCAGTGCATTTGGCTTGTTAGTCGGTGATGGGCGATACGCTACCGGCAGCAGCGCATCACTCGACTTTTTGTTACGAGCCTGGGTAATACCCAATACAAACGATGTGCTGATTATGGCGGCATTAGGCGTATCGTCTGCATTTGGAGGTTATTTAATCTCGCAGGCATACAGAGTCACTTTGGCCGTCGTTATTGCTCCCATCGAATACATCGCCTTGCTGCTAGCCATATTGTGGGGTTATCTTATTTGGGATGAGTGGCCCGATTTGGTTGCCTGGGTCGGTATTGTACTGATACTGGGGTCGGGACTACTGATATTCTGGAGAGAGGTTGTTAGAGGTAAAAAACTGGTTACTGCCCAGCCACTGAGGAAGCCAAGGTAAAAATTCCTGGCGGCAGTTTGGGCTTGCAGTAACCAGGTACAAGTATTGTGGTGTCCTTATAAATTGATGACTTACTTTTGCTGGTAATTTCATGTCAGATTTTCAAGACCGACTTAGCGCCATACGGCGCGATATTCATCGTCATCCTGAATTAGGCTTTCAGGAATCGCGTACCAAAGCTCTCGTGGCCAGTCGCTTAACAGAGCTTGGTCTGGAAGTACATGAGGGCGCCGGTGTTGTTGGCGTGCTTAAATCAGGTACCGGCAATGCGGCGATTGGTGTGCGAGCAGACATGGACGCTTTGCCCATTCGAGAATCCAGCACACATGATTACGCATCAATGACTCCGGGGGTTATGCACGCCTGCGGGCACGACGGTCATACAACCATGCTACTCGGTGCCGCCGAGTTACTATCGCAACAACCTGATTTTAACGGCACGGTTGTGTTTATATTTCAACCAAACGAAGAACATGGCCTGGGGGCACAGGCCATGCTCAACGAAGGAGTGTTAGACAACTTTCCTATCCAGGAGGTTTACGCAATTCATAACCTGCCCGGCGCAGCACTCGGACAACTAAGCACTCGACCGGGGCAAATTTGTGCCAGCGAAAGCTTGTTCGAAATAAAGATTTGTGGTCAGGGTGGACATGCGTCTATGCCGCATGTGGGCGTTGATGCCATCACGGTGGGAGCCGAATTGGTTATGTCGTTACAAACCATCGTGTCCCGTAAACTAGCACCTGGTGCGGGTGCTGTGGTGTCGGTAACCGAATTTATAACCGATGGTCAGCGTAACGTGCTACCAGGCACAGCGACATTGAAAGGTGATGTGCGCGCGCGATCGCCACAAGACCGCGAATCCGTTGCGCAATTCATGCAACAAATGGTTGATGGTGCCGCAATGACTCACCAGATTGAAATTTCCATGAGTTTTAATCCGGAGTTTATCGAAACCATCAATGCGCTGACACCCACACAAGCGGCTATTGACGTTGCAATAGAGTCAGGGCTTGATACGCAACCAAACATACCACCGATGAGCTTTTCTGAAGACTTCGCACACTTTTGCGCCGCAGTACCTGGGTGCTTCATGTTATTGGGAAACGGCGACTCGGGCGCGCACGCAAAACCATTACATGCATCCGACTATGATTTTAATGATGAGTTGCTTAGTATTGGTGCTCAATACTGGGCTAGTCTGGTCCGCAACCGGCTTCCGCAGTGATGACGTACAACTTACAAAACAAATCCATCGGATTTATCGGTTTGGGTGCAATGGGTCACGCCATGGCAAATCGGTTAAGTACGGTGGTAGGGCAACTTTGTGTTTATGACATCAACACGCTCACGTGTCAGTCACTGAAATCCAGTAACACGCTATTGGCAAACAGTCCGGCTGATATTGCCACGCGATGCGAACTCGTGTTTCTTTGTTTGCCTGACGAATTGGTCGTTGAGGCAGTATTATTCGGTGACAACGGATTGCTAACATCCGAATCAATAGCGGTAACAACGATCCTCGATGCTTCAACGTTGGATGTTCAGCGATGCTGTAAAATTGCCAATCAAGTTGCAGCTCAATCAAAAGTACAATATTGCGATTGCCCTGTATCAGGCTTGCCTGCAAGGGCTGTTACAGGTGATTTAAGTGCGATGTTTGGTGGTGACTTAAACACGTTTAACACAGTCAAAGGGTGCATAGAGCATGTCGCCAGCTCTGTGCTTTACTGTGGAGACGTCGGAAAAGGTCAGCTAACCAAAGCGTTTAATAATGTCGTATACGATATTAATATAGCCGCATTCTGCGAACTGTTACCCTTGGCCGTTAAATCTGGGTTAGAGCCTGGGTTATTGCAAAATGTATTGAGTAACGGTAGTGCTAAAAGCTTTGCTAGTGAACATTTTCTACCGCGCATTCTTGATCGTCAATTCAGCGATGATTTTTCGTTGCAAAATGCCTACAAAGACATCACCAACATTGAAGTTGTCAAGCAAAATACACAGGCTAGCACGCCACTATTTGACGCTATGCAAGCTCACTACGAAAAAACCATGGATGCGGGGCTCGGTGATGAACCCAAAAGCGCCATGATAAAGCTGTACGAAAAAGCGCTGGGCGTAATAGTGCAACGCTAATTCAGAAACCCTTTCTCGAGCATGGTGTCGGGAACCTTAACACCTAATCGGTAAAGTACCGTAGGTGCTATTTGTAGCAGACTTAACACGGTATCGCTTGACGGACCCTGGCCACTGCCAAAATAGTACATGGCAGCGTCTTGCTGGTCTTCGCCTCGCCCACCATGATGGCCGCGTGCTGACTGACCATGATCAGCCGTTACCATAATTTCATATCCTTCGTTGCGCCATCGAGTGATGTAAGGTGCCAGTTGTTCATCCAACAAAAAACACGCATCATCCATTGCTTCGCACTCGTGCTTGAATCTGTGCCCCATGCTATCTAAGGTACAGGTATGAAGGATGCCGTAGTTTACTTGATGTCGTTCAATCAATAAGCTAAGGGTTGCAAATAAATCAGCATCACATGGCGTCATTTGGTTTAGCAGACCGTAACCCGTCATGGTGTGAAAACGCCCGTGATTGATACTGTTGCTCTGTGGCTCATCGTATTCGATATCACGCAAGGGGTTAAACGGTGCCCGGTTAAAAAACTCAGACCAGTAAGAATGAGTCACTGCAGCAGTTATGCCCCCGGCCTTGCGGGTTTCTGAAAATATATCAGGCAGCTCTATTTTAAATACATTGTTATTGCCTGTGCTGCCGTGAACAACCGGTGGCACGCCAGTATGAATTGACGCATAACAGGAAGCAGAAGTTGAAGGTAACGGTGCGCGAATTTTCCAAACCTGTGCATCGTTGGAATCAACCCAGGCTTCCAGATTACCGAACAGGCTGCGCCAATTACACCACGGCACACCATCTATAATTAACAACAATAGTTTCGCATTCATTTAAAACAAACCTGGCTGAAGTGGCGATGCGGCCGTCATACCACCATCAATGGCAATGCCACCGGTAGCGCCTTCGCCGTCTAAAAGCACGTGCGCGCTGTGCTTACACACGTTGTAAGATGCACGAAGCACCCCGTTGGCATATTGTTGGTTTCACAGGCTGTTATTCTCAGGCTTGACTCCGACCCACCGGTAATTCGATTATACTCAGATATTCAATGAGAATAAGAGCAAAAGTGAATGCCTACAACGCGTTGCTTCGATATTGGCGGCACAAAAATAGTCTGTGCAGATGTCAGCGAGTGCGGCGCTATTTCAGAGATTGCGCGAGTCTCTACCCCAACGAGCTCATACCCAGCTTTCGTTAGTGCATTATCCTCGTTATGCAACGATAAAAATGGCACAGGCAGTATCGGTATTTCCATAGCTGGTACTGTGAATGCCAATACTCAGGTGATTAACAGCGTCAATATACCTTGTATCTCGGGTAAAGCCTTATCTGGTCAGCTCAGCGAGGCTTTGAACACCGATGTTTATGTGATAAACGATGCCAATGCATTCGGTCTGGCACAAGCTCAATTCGGTAAAGCCAGAAATCATGATGTGGTCCTGGCGCTCATTCTGGGCACGGGTGTGGGCGGCAGCATTATTATCAATGGGCATGTGATTAACGGTGAACACGGTACAGCCGGGGAATGGGGCCATGGTCCTGCCAGTGCAGCCCGAACCGATTTTGCTTTACCTGCTGCACTTTGCGAATGTGGTCAGCCCAAGTGCATCGATGTCTTGGGAAGTGCGCGGGGTATTGAGCTTTTGTATCAGCAATTAACATCACTGCATTGTGAATGTCCTCAAATAATCGACATGTGGCAATCCGGAGATGCAGTGGCCGCGCAAGTGGTCGATGTATGGTTAGATGTTGTCGGCGGAGCTCTGGCCAACATCGTCAACTTTCTCGAACCTTCCATTGTCGCCGTTGGTGGAGGGCTGGCAAATGCGACCTCGTTAATCTCCGCACTGGATACCGAAGTCAGTGAGCGTCGCATTACCCCCAATCAACCGGGTTTACTTTACAGCGCCACCTCAGGACCAGAGCAAGGCCTACTGGGCGCTGCCTTACATTGCTTAGCGCAGCAAGGACTTCAACATTAGCAACAAGAAAAGCCGTACCAACAATGCGAATAATATTAATCAAGGAAGTTTGAAATCAGGCGTTCATCATCCTGATTCGCCAAAACCAGTTGCGCCCCCTATTTGGTTTTTAGGTCTTTGCACTGCCAGCGCTGTGGTAGGTCTTACGATACTAACGCCCACTCTACCGCTGATCAAAAACGAATTAGCCGTTTCTGGAGAAGCAGTACAGCAGCTACTGACAGTGTTCCTCATTGCTTTGGCAATAGGGCAACTGGTTTGTGGACCAATATCAGACAGAATCGGACGTCGACCGGTGTTGTTGCTTGGTGCATTGTTGTTTAGCTTGGCTGGATGTCTGGCCATGTTCACGCAAAGTATCGAATGGTTGATTGTGCTGCGGTTTTTTCAAGGTATAGGCGCATCGGCCTGTATGTCGATGGGTCGTACCATTGTTAACGACGTTTACGAACGCGATGATGCTGCCCGGCAAATGTCCACCATCTCAACGGTTTTAGCCATTGCACCAGCACTTTCGCTGGCATTTGGCGGGATATTAGCCGAGTACGCAGGCTGGAAAGGCGCTATGGCAATACTGGTTATTGCTGGCATGACCGTTTTTTATTCAGCTCTGAAACTGTTGGTGGAAACAAACCTTAACCGAATGTCCTCGCTGAGTTTCATGTCGGTATTAAAGGCGTACGCCAGCTTAGTGCAAAACAAACAGTTTGTTGCCTGGGCTATGGCCGGTGGTATGCAAATTGGTATCTTCTTTTCCCTTAATGCCTTTCTGGCCTATCAATACCAACGCAATGGTTACTCTATGGCTGAGTTCGGGCTTTGGTTTGCGCTGACGCCAATCAGCTATATTTTCGGCAACACGCTTAATCGATTCTGGTTTGTTAGCCGTGGTATTGAACTGGCCGCTTTTGTTGGTTGTATTGTTAGTATGATTGGTATAATGGCTATGTACGTCACGCAATCCATGGGTATTACTCATGCACTATCGTTAGCCATACCCTGTTGTATTTTCGGTTTTGGCAACGGCATTGTGGTTGCAAACACAACGATAGGCGCAATAACAGCAGCCGGTAAATTTGCAGGTACCGGGAGTGGCGTGGTGGGAGCATGGCAAATGGCCACTGGTGGTATAGCCGGTGCTATTATCATCGCAATGGGCGGTGATCAAATATTCTCTGTTGCTGCTGGGGCACTCATTGTAATGTCAATAATAGCCGTTGTATCCATGATTTATGTGCGTGCTCACCGATAATGTTGATTTGTTACTCGTTACGTCTGCGGATCAATAGGTGAACAATCCAAATCAACCAGTCTTTCAAAATGCCTAGCTATCCTAAATAAGGCCTCTTCTCCCCACGGTTTTCCAATCAACTGAACAGCAAACGGTAAGCCATCGTCCGTGTAACCAACTGGAAGCGTGATAATGGGTAGCGTTGTCATGGTGGTTGCATAAGCTATAGCAAGCCAGCGATAATATTCTGTTATGGCAAGACCAGAATGTGCTCCCGGATAGCGCTCCTCTGCAGGTACTCCGGTAACGCTACTGGCAGGACAAATCAACACATCAAAATCGATCATAAATTCGGCCGATGTTCGAACAATATAGCCTTGTTGTTGGTGCGCCTCCCTGAGTTGTCGTGACGTCAATTTGATACCATGCTCAACGTTCCAAACGACTTCTGGCTTTATCGTGCTGCGTTGTGCGTCTACGATGCCCTCCAGCCCGACAGCAAAAACGTGGGCACGCAGAGTATCGAAACACGCATGAACACCACCAAGCTCAGGATGAGCACGACGAACATGCGTAACTTTGCTTAAATGCGCATCAACAAAGCGCTGAAAAAGATCGGCAACTTCGTCAGTGACAGTGGTCACACCAAGATCGGTGCTTATGGCCACTTTTAATTGAGCGCTATTAGTTTGCCCATGAGTACTAACAGCCTGTTGCATCCGCGGTGCGTAGTTATTGCGCATGGCATCTGCGAAAAGCGCTAAATCACCCAGGTCACGGGCCATTGGGCCGTCTGCACCAAGCACATCAAATGGCAGGTGTAGCGAATCGCTTCTTATTGTGCCGGGCGAAGGACGCAAACTGCTAACACCACAGAAACTGGCTGGTGTGCGAAGAGAACCCGCCATATCTGAACCGTGGGAAAGCCATGCACACCCGCTTGCCAACGAAGCCGCAGCCCCGCCAGAAGACCCACCAGCATTCAGTGCGGTGTTATACGGATTTTTAGTGATGCCAAACACGTCGTTAAACGTAATGCCACCAGCACCAAATTCGGGTGTATTGGATTTAGCGTAGACAATCCCGCCATGTCGTTCAATGCGTGTTACCAATTGATTGGATTTTTCAGGGATGTGACTTGTGAATACGCTTGAGCCGTAGGTGGTTCTAACCGATGAAACATCGGTTAAATCTTTGATGGTGACCGGCAAACCACACAAAGCTCCTCTTTGATCGACCGGTTTATTTTGTAGTATTTTTGCCTGTTTATGCGCACGATCGAAACACAGGGTTGGCAAGGCGTTTATGCTCTTATCAATCGAAGATACACGCTTTTGCACCGCATTTAATGTGTCTTCAATAGTGACCTCGCCAGATTGAAGCATTGCAACCATGGTGCGCGCATTTTTTCGATAGAGCGCGCTCACAGCGATACTTGCTTGTCAGTAGAGTCGACCTGTGGTTCCTTGACGAACTTAAGCACCGCCATACCTATAACAAACAAAACTATGATTGATACGATGCCAATGCGTGGACTACCGGACGTGGCGCTGACTATACCCACCAGCACAGGACCTAGCACCGCGGCCGAT